>NZ_CDRRGL010000005.1:0-52418 GCF_977041755.1 Slackia sp. | reverse complement strand
GATATAAGCGACTCTGATGCGCCTGTAGCGCATGCACGGACGCGAGCCTTCGAGCGACAGACAGCTTTCCTCGGTTTGATACTCGCCCGACGCTTCCACGATTTCGGGGTTATACATGAGTACCGCTCCGCCCGCGCACGCGGCCACGATGACGCGCTTGCGCACGCCAATCATGTTCGCCGCGAGCCCCACGCATTCGTGCGCATGCGCTGCAAGCGTGTCGAGCAGATCTTGGCCCACGGCAGCATCGGCGGGCGTGGCATCGACGCTCGGCGTCGAGAGCAGCGCAGAGGACTTTACGATAGGACGAATCATGGAGAATCCTTTCAAGTGGTCGCATGCTGAAACATAAAACGCAATTCATCAGGGGAGGCAGCCCTGGGAAGAAGCATGGAGGCAACAACGGCAACCGGCGATTAGCGATCACCAATCGGCAATTGACGACTTCAATCAGCGATCGGCATTCAGCAGTCGGCGACGTTAATCGGCAATCGGCGGCGCGCCAAACGCTCACAGCGGCAAGAACGACACCGCAAGCACTCCGCGAATCGCTCAGGGTATCCGCCGGCTACTCGCATCCCAACTCGCACTCCCCCAACTTCGATGGTCCGTCCTTGCCGCAATTCGAAACCGCCCAGCAAATCGCCTTCGCCATGCGCAAATCGGGTTCTTTGAAATGGTTGCCTGGATTGCTTTCGAAAACAGCCTTGATGCCTTTCGTTCTGAAGGCGTCGACAACGCGCTGCGTGCCGTCGGCCACGCCGCGCAAAAGACGGCTCGGCGTGCGCGCTTCCTTCGACCCAAGCGAGAAATACGCACACCGCGGCGAGCGGTCGAACGTGCCAGCCTCAACGTATTCTGCAAAGCCTGGATACCACATCGAGCCCGACGCACTCGCGACGGCATCGAATAGATCGGTTTGAAACGGCGCCCAGGTTGCGAACAGCCCCGCAAGCGAATAGCCAGCGATGCAACGATGGTTCGGCCGCGCGCCAAGCTGCTCTTCCGTCTTCTGCACGATTTCCGAAAGTATTTCAAGCTGACGCTCCGCGTGGCCTGCAAACGGCGCGTCATCGGCAAAAATGCCTGGGCATTCCCATGGCGTAAGCATGTCGTTCCATTCGAGAACATGAATCGCGACCAGCACAAACGGCGGACAGCCTAATTCTGCGCACCGCTTCAACACGGCGTCGCTTTCGTCTTGGATTTCGTGCATGTACACAAACGGCACGTGAGATTCGACAGCGTCGTGCCCGACGCTCGAGCCGCTGAAGGGCGCACGAGGGCCACGATCGGGCGGCACGCGCGATTCGGCGGCTTCAAGAACGAGGCTCGCGTCGTCAAAGGCCGCACGGCGTCCGCCGTAGGGCGGCACGCGCGATTCGACGATTCTAGGCGCAAGGCTGTCGGCGCCGAACGACATGCGAGATTCATGCGCCAGGGACGCGGAAGACTCGTCGCCGGAGGGCAGAGAGACCCCACTGCGCGAAAGAGCAAAGCGCTTGTCGTCGAGAACCGCTAGCTTCATGTCGTCGCAAACCACAGAATCCATGCCGTCAAAAGCCGCGCTGGCCCCATCGCCAAAGGTCGTAACCGTTACGCGCTCGCCCGCTATGTTCAACGTCGTTTTCATACCCTGAATGATAGCCCATTCGAAGCTCAACCTCACGAGCGCTCCCTAAGGCGAGCGAGAGCCTTCTTCTTTCTATCCCCTTTTAGCCCTTTCCCCAGCCTTGGTGCCGCCCGGCTTCCCTTCCTTCGTCGACCTCGCCCTTTTCGGCGCATAGTCCCGCTCGTAGCCAGGCACATCCATGCTCGATATCGCCCACAAATAAAGACTCGCCACGCTGCCATAGGGGCTGTAGCGGCGGCGATATCGCTCGAACATCTCGCGCGTCACTTTGCGATGGTGGTACACCATGCGCATGCCGCGATGGATCGCCAAATCGCCGTAGCTCAAAATATCGGAACGGCCCAAGCAAAAGAGCAGCAGCATTTCTGCGGTCCAAACCCCAACGCCTTCGAGCGAGGAAAGCGCCGTGATGGCTTCGGCGTCGTCCATCTCGCGCACCGCATCCAAATCGAATTGCCCCGAAGCGATTTTTTCGGCACAACTTTTCATGTACCGCGCCTTCGTGAACGTGATGCCACACGACTGCAGCTCTTCTTCGGCTGCGGCGCGCACGGCAGCAGGCGTCACCTCGCCCAAGCGCTCCCGCATGCGATTCCATATAGTCGCCTGAGCTGCGGTCGAGATTTGTTGACCGACAATCTGATGCACGATCGCCGAGAACAAATCGTTCTCGTCCATTTCCCGGCGCACAACGCCCACCGCATCGATCGCGGCACCGAGCTTTTTGTCTTTCGCCTTGAGGTATTCAATGGCGTCGGTGCCATATTCGAAATAGCGCGTCAACAGAGCACCTCCTTGCAGCTTGGGGATGTGGGCTGGGAAGGAATCCTTTTGGGGCCAAGTTCCTGCCGAGCGTTATCAAGCCTCGACCAGGCCCTACCGCGCCCTACCGGATTCCCTATCAGGCCTCGCTGGGCCCCAACCAAGGTCCTACTGGGCCTTTACTGGGTCTCTAATGAGTTTCTACTGGGCCTCATCAAGCCACATCGAAACGCCGATTTAAGCCCTATGAGCCTTCGTTGAGCCTCTTTCTCGAAACGTCCCTCTGGAGTCCCTGCCGAAGTCCCTTGTCGAAGTGTCTATCGAGGTTCCAGCATCGCCACCATTGAAGACGCTCCGCCCAAGCGGCCCCCTGCGAGCTTAAGTGAGCAGAAACCTACAGCTCGATGCGGCCAAACTTCGCAAGCAGCTCGCTTGCCGCGGTGCACGACGGGCAGTTGCAGTACTTCGCGCCGGCTTCCTTGCGCTTGAGCTGCTCAGCGAGCATCGCCGCAGCGACCTCTTCGCCCATGAGCTGCTTGGCGGGGCCTTCGGCAAATGCAATCACGCCGTCGATGGTCGTGGGGCGGCCTTCGAGCACGTCAAGCAGCTTGTCGGTAGCGGCCTTGACCGCCTCATCGCCCGCATCCGCCGCGACGGCAGCCTTCCACGCAGCGGCTGCGTCTTTGGTGATCTGCGTGCTTGTATCGTTGGTCGCGAGCACTTCGACGCGTTCGGCCACGTAATCGAACAATTCCTTTTCCATGGGATAGCCCCTTTCTTCGGCGTTCATTACGCTTTGCATAATAATGCTTGCATGCCAGCCCCTCGACGAGGGGCGGCCAACGACAAATGCGTGCCATTTTTGCGACACGGGAATGCGGCAGCGCGGCAGCGCGACAACATGTCAATGCACCGACACGCCAGCTAACGCCGCAACAACGCCTCGATGCGGCAGCGCGTCGTTGCAACAACACGGCAGCGCAATACGGCATTTCGTCAATACGCCATTTCGGCAATGGACCATTGCGACAATGCGGCCTACGGCAACGCCGCCTGCGATCACCCCACCCCACGCATTCCGCATGCCGCACAGCATCGGCGCCCATTCGCCACGGAAATAGCCGCGCCGCTCATACGCATTCCCATATAGTTCATACGCATTCCCGCATGCCCCATACCACATGGGTCGTGCGCATTCCAATATGTTTCCATACCTCATGAGCCATGCGCATTCCCATACGCTTCCATACCGCATGGGCCAAACCGCGCATCCACCTGGCAGCACGAGACGGAGATGTATGTCTCCATGCCGCATGGGCCGAACCAATGCCCATGTCAGAAAATGTCTCAATGGGGCCTTACTGCAACGATTCGGACTTTATATGTCAGAAAACGCCAGAATGGGGCCCGTTTTTCCTTCGCGCTTAACCGCAACCACAACGAGCGGATTTAGAAAGCCCAGGTCAAAGCTTTAAGAAGCAGGCCATAGAGGCTCAGAATCAAGATTCTCCTCCTTATTCCCCGTGCAATGAGGCCCCCTTCCGGCATTTTGCGACAGGAGGTTCCGAAATCGCTGCACTGCATGCGGGCGCACCGTGCTGCACAAGCTTCCGTGCGGCACGCAAGTTGCGCCTAAAAGCAAAACGCCTCTTGTTCCAGGTCTTGCACGAATGGCGAAAACGAATTCCCAAAGTCCGTGCAATAGCGCATGCCGCATCGTCGAGCAAATCCGGCGAAGAAACCTGGCCATTGGTTACCGTGATCACCGAGAAGCCCATCGCTTGCAACGCGTTGCGCCGCTCGGCATCGCTCGAGATGCCAGCCGCGGAAGTATGGAACGCATCGCTATCGTATTCGACATCGAGGCGGGCGCTCTGCCAAAACAGGTCGAGTACGAAGAACTTTCGAGGCGTGCATTTGCGACCCTCGCCAACCACATTGACCCGATAGTTCATCATCGGCAGCGGCAAGCCATAGCCACCCAACGTTTGCTTGGCGCAGAGCAGAACGACGAGCTCCGATTCGGCGGGCGACGCCGATCTATCAACCGAAAAACTGAGCGCTTTTTTCGCTTTCGCATTTCCAGGATACGATTCGACCGAAGACGCAAACGACAAAAGAGACGTAACGCTTGAAACGGGTTTCGCTGAGACGAAATCAGACCCATCGGTCCTCATCGAATACAACCCGCACAATTCGCACGCAACAAGCGCGAGAGCCTCTACCGACAAGGAGCGAGCGAGCTGAAGAAACAGCGCCTCGGGCGACAGCACGAACGTCTTTTCGTCGATGCGCATCGCTTTTCCCGAGAAATAAGCATCGCAAATATCGTGGCACACCACTCCGGGTCTATTTCTTTTGCCGTTTCGCGCCGAAATCGCAATGTGAATCGGTTGCTGGGACGGCGAAAACACCTCACTCGCCCATGGTTCATCGAGCAAAGACGCGATTTCGCTCCGATTCGTTTTTGCGGGCAACGCAACGCGAGCCGCGCGAGGCTTCGGGCGAAGCCCACATCGCACGGCCCTCCAGTATTGGAGCGCGCTCATATGTGCAAGGCAAATAGTCATACGGAAGACTCTAACGCGAAAACCTTGCCGAATCCTTGCCTGGAGGCCGCGAGATTCGTGCCTGAAAACTGCGGAATCCATGCTGGAAAGTCGCGATGTCCATGCTCGAAGGCGACGATTTTCATGCCCAAACAGCACGAATAGCATCTCCAAACACCGCGAAAGTCATGATCAAAAGCCGCGGAATTCACGTCGAAACCCAAACCGAGCGTTGTCGGTCCCCACAGAATCACGCGCGGACTCCGCTTCGCTCCTGCGAATCCCTAACGCGCAACGTGCTCGCAGAGTAGTTTTTGACGACACCGAACCAGCCCCGCGCCGCGCGTCGCCACACCGCGCCACCAGCCATCATTGCCAGCTGCCAAGCCGGCCTCAGCGGCACCGAACCGCATCGCCGTTGCTGGGCGATACCGCCGATTGCTGAGCCACAACGCCGCATCACCAAGTAAAACCACCGGCAAACGAATCGCATCGCCGACTACTGGACGGCGTCGCTGCGATAGTGGGAGCCGCAGCTTTCTTTGCGCGCGAGCATTGCCGCGACGGTCGCGCTTGCAGTTTCGAGCTGCAAACGAATTCTCATGGTGGCGGCAATCGACACAGCATCGGAAGACGGCGTGAGCGTAGCCATCGCCGCGTGCTCAGACGCAGGTGAAGGCGCAGACCTAAGCGCAGGCTCGGGCTTAAGCCCAGACACAAGTGAAGACATGGTCATGGCCGCAGCCGCGGGCGTTGATGCAACCATGGGTACGGGCGTAAGTGCAGGCGCAGCCATAGATGCAGGCGCGACTGTTACCACGGCCGCAGACGCAAGCCCAGACGCGGAAGCCGGTTCCTCAATGCGCGCCTGAAGAGCGGAAATCGCACTTGCCGCCGCCTTTAGCCCTTCGGCGTCGCGGGAAATCATGCAGTGCGCCGACATCGTCTCACGCAATTCACGAAGTATCGCGCTGCTTGAGGAACATGCACGTTCCTCAATTTCAAACGAAACCGATTCACATTCACGGCCCAACGAGAAATGAGAGTTTTCCGTGCAGCGAGCGTTGCAAGAATCGCTTTGGCTTGCGATTCCCTCCGCATCGGAATCTTCGCGGCTTCCTGCATCGAAAAGGCAACCGAGACCAGGCGCACCCGCGATTCCTCCGTCGGCCTCGCCTGCTCCGCGCGCACAAGCGCTCAGGGCGTCTCCCGTGCGATCATCGCCAACACGCCCCGCGCAATCATCCGCATCATCATAGGCATCTTGACGCGCGCGCATCGCAGCGCCTACGCCATCACAGCCTCCCGCGCCGATCCCGCGGTTCAAAGCCGATATGTTCACGTTTGCGAAATCGGAGGCTTCAATGCCCGCATTCACGCCCCCATCCGCACACTCGTCTACAAACCCTCTCGCGAATTTCGCCGCAGCAACGCCCGCGCGACGGCCGAAGACCAGCGCATTCGCGCTCGCGAGGCCGCCGATTCTATCGGCGCCGTGCATGC
Organism: Slackia sp.; assembly: GCF_977041755.1. Taxonomy (NCBI): domain Bacteria; kingdom Bacillati; phylum Actinomycetota; class Coriobacteriia; order Eggerthellales; family Eggerthellaceae; genus Slackia; species Slackia sp. The sequence continues at coordinate 45,971 of NZ_CDRRGL010000005.1, read as the reverse complement.
CGCCCGTGCATTCGCCGGCCGCGAACAGGCCCGGCACGCCGCACGAGCCATGCTCGTCAATCGCGATGCCGCCATTCGACGCGTGCGCGTACGGCGCAATGCGCGCAGGAGCGCTCGCCGAAACGCCGCATTCCCGCTCGAGCCACTCGGAAAACGTGCGCACGAATTCCGGCGAGCCATCGCCCACGTCGCACGTGATTTCCATGCCCTCATCGCCGCATACTTCCATGGCGAAATCGAGCGGCGCGCCTGTTCGCTCGCACGAAAACGGCCCATGCTCGCTGCGAGCCTCAAGGACATCGCGCGCGATCGGCTCGCCCGACGCATCCCAAGCACGCGCGAAACGAAACGCCTTTTCGTTGAACACGATGTTGCGGCGCGGCGACACGAGTCCCGGCATGATTTGCATGAATTCCAAATTCACCAAACGCGCGCCGCAACGCGCGGCAAGCGCCTGAACCGTCGCGGAATTGCCCGAAGCGGAAAGGCTGCGCTTGTAAAGCCCAGCCACGCCGCCTCCCGCAAGCACGATTGCCCCACACGACACCGCACGAAAGCGTTTGGCCGAATGATCGAAAAACAGCGCGCCGCGCACACACCCATCGTCCATAGCGATATCGAGCAGCTCGCACCTGTCGAAACGAGCAACTCCTCCTTCGCAAAGAGCCCGTTCAAAGCCGCGTTTCATAGAGTCGCGCTCAAGCCCGCGCCACATGCGCAGCGAATGGTCGAAGCAGGGAATGTATTGCGGCTCATCAGGGTTCGCAGGCCGCTTCAAAGAAACGCCCATCGCTTCAAGCGCGGCAATAGCTTCAGGAATGCCCCGCACGAACGATTCGACGAGCGCCGCATCGGGCACGCCGCGGCCGACGCGCAGAATCGTCTCGATCATATCGTCGATATCGGCTGCGTCGCGCGGACCGATAAGCCCCAAGCCCCACGTTCCCGGATAGAAACTCGAACCGGAAAAGACGCCCGACGCGCTCGCGAGACACACCGAAGCACCAGCGCGCGCTGCCTCGATTGCCGCGCAGCATCCGGCAATGCCGCCGCCTACAACAATCACGTCAAACGATGATTCCGATTCGATATGCACGATTTCCTCCCGCAATAAAACGCACCGAAGCATGCACGAAACGCCTCAGCGTCAAAACAGCCCTATCACGCACGCCCAACATCGCCCGCGGCGAAAGAGAAGAAGCGGCCAATTGGTTACGCTTCGAACATCTCATTGGCCGAAACGAGCATCAAATCATCCCGCGCGCTTGCCTTTTTGCGCGTCACCTCGCTCGGCACATTCTTCGTGAACAGACAATACAAACGTCGCGAGAAACCCTTGACGAGCGGTGCACGACGCTCAAGCATTTCGATCGCTTTCGATTCGTCGAACGAATTGCACCATTTACACTCACCCAACAGAATCGATTTCGATTGTCTGTCGGCGGCAATGAGATCGATGTTGGTCTCGGCCTTATCACGCGGGTCGATTCCCCACCAGCGTCCGAACGATGACGCCAAAAACGGAAGCTCGCCTGCGAGGTTTTTGCGAACGACCCACTGCATGCACACCGTTTCAAATTGCTTGCCCGCATATGTCGACAGCGCCTGCCCGAATGCGTTTCTTTGAGCCGCGGCAACTCCAGCCCCGGCTTCGATGGCGCCCACATTTCTGCTCACGAACGCGTACCAATACGCGAAAAACGGGTCAGCGAGGGCGTATGACGCCCTGCGCGACGTATCGGGATTTTCGCCAAAAGACACTTCACGATTGACAATCCCCAGGTCAACAAGAGTTTTAAGATATTTCGAAATAGAAGTTGCATGAACGCCCGCACGCTCGGCTATACGCTTCGGCGAAGTTTCGCCCGAGCCAATCGCGTCGAGAATCGAGTTGTAGAGAGCCGGCTCGCGCAGCTCTTGTCGCAAAAGCATGAGCGGCTCCTCGTAGAGAATGCCCGATGTGCTGAACATGAGCTCGGCAACGTTTTCCTCGTAGCTGGCATCTGAGTCTATCTGCGCCAGGTAATACGGCGTTCCGCCGAACGTCGCATAGTACGCGATGCATTGCTCGGGCGTGAGTCCTGGCAGCATGAGCGCGGCATCGAAGCAATCGAACGGCTTGACCTTCAGTTGCATGGTGCGACGCCCGTAAAGCGGGCTTTTTCGCCCCAGCACCTCGCTTTCCATGAATCCTTCGTTGCTCCCGCACAGAATAATGCGCACGTTCGTCTTCTTGAGCTCGTGATCGATAGCAATCTGCAAAACAGAAGGCAACGAAGGCTCGGTTTCAGCGGCATAAGGAAATTCGTCGAACACAAAAAGAAATGGGTCATCCCCACGTCGCTCAGCCATAGTGGCAATAAACGAAAACGCGCTGCGCCAGTCGGGAAACGCCCCTGAATCTTCCGGCATGCCAAAAAAGGCGTACACGGCGCGCGAGAATTGCATGAGATTTTGCAAAGAACTTCGCTGTTGCGCGGTGAAATACAGCGTCGGCTTCCCTTTGGCGAACGCATCGATGAGCGTGGTTTTGCCAACGCGACGGCGCCCATACACGACCGCCATCTGGAAACCTTTTTTCGCATACATGCGATTAAGCTGTTTCAATTCAGTATCGCGTCCGACAAACATGCTCCCACCTCGCTTTTTATTAAGATGCTTATAAGTATGATACTCGTAAGCATCTTAGACATCAAGGAAGCGGCTCAACCGCGCGATGCAGCCATGATGCTTGATGCGATTTCGCAGGGCCCCTCATCGTGGGCGCAATGCGTTCCGTTGCTTTCTACCCAGAAACGTTTTCTGCGATCAGGCAGGGAATGAAGCCTTCCTTGAAATCCCTGGAAACACTTTGCGGCTACGAATCGGTCGCGAGCCCGCCCAGTACACGAGGAGGGCGCCAAAGCAGGCTCGACACTCCCCCCGATCGACAGGCGTCAGCGAATCCGCCGGCAGTTCGCTTTGGAAATTCGGCCGTGCCGCTTCCCTCCCTGCAACCGAGCATCGCAATTTTTGCCACTTTAGCGCATTAGAGTGTTGACGTATGCGATTTCGCCGCTATACTGAACGCATTTCGCGACCAATTGGAACCGCGCACGACGAAATAAACGCCTGCCGCGCACCACGCAAGGGTCGCACATCCCGCCCGCTTCCCGGGCCAATTTTGGAAGGAGCACGCGTGAGCAACGCCGCCGCACATACCTGCGCAGCCGCCGCCGGCTTCTTCTGCCATGCCCACACGGGCCGCTACCCCGAGTATCTCTATTCCTATCGATACCTCTAGCGCACGAGGGCCGCTCGTCGCGTCGCGCATCAGCGTCGCGTGCAGCCGCAGCCGTCGTGTGCGCCTCCATGTCCGCGTAATTTCGCGCATTTGGGCATGGTCCGGTTTCTCAACAAGGGGCGAATAGGGCAAACGGGTGCCCCGTCGAGAAATCGGTTCGCGCCCAAACGCGCAAGACCGATTGGGAATTCTAATGATCGCAAAAATCACCATGGTGCTCGCCTTCGCGGCAATCGCCATCATCATCGGTATCCTATGCCAAAAACACGCCGGCAGCGTAACCGGCTTCATTCTGGGCGGCCGCAACGTAGGCCCTTGGCTTTCCGCGTTCGCGTTCGGCACGTCGTACTTCTCGGCCGTCATCTTCGTCGGCTACGCCGGCCAATTCGGCTGGAAATACGGCTTGTCGGCCACATGGGTGGGCATCGGCAACGCCATTTTGGGCAGCCTGCTCGCCTGGTGGGTGCTCGGCCCCCGCACGCGCGAGATGACGCAACGCTTGAGTGCCGCCACCATGCCCGAGTTCTTCGGCAAGCGCTACCACAGCCGCGCGCTGCGCATCGCCGCCGCGGCCATCATCTTCGTGTTCCTCATCCCCTACACTGCGAGCGTCTACAACGGCCTGTCGCGCCTGTTTGGCATGGCATTCGGCCTGCCGTACGAGGCATGCGTCATTGGCATGGCGCTTATCACCTGCATTTACGTGGTGCTCGGCGGCTACATGGCCACCGTGGTGAACGACTTCCTGCAGGGCATCGTGATGCTGTTCGGCATCACCGCCGTGATTTGCGCCGTGCTCGCCGGCAACGGCGGCTTCTCGCAGGCGGTCATCGATCTGTCGCACGTACAAGCCGAAACGAACCCCGATTTGCAAGGCGCGTTCGTGAGCATGTTCGGACCCGATTTGCTCAACCTGCTCGGCGTTGTGGTGCTCACAAGCCTCGGCACGTGGGGCCTTCCGCAAATGGTGCAGAAGTTCTACGCCATCAAAAGCGGCCCCGCCATTAAACAGGGCGCCATCATCTCCACGATTTTCGCGATGATCGTCGCCGGCGGTAGCTACTTCCTCGGCGGCTTCGGGCGCCTGTACTCGGGCCAAATCGAGATGTCGGCCGCAGGCACGCCCATCTACGACTCCATCATCCCCACCATGCTTTCCACCCTGCCCGATTTGCTCGTCGGCCTCGTGATCGTGCTCGTGCTTTCGGCCTCGATGTCGACCCTCAGCTCGCTCGTGCTTACCTCGTCGAGCACGCTCACGCTCGACCTGCTGAAAGACAACGTGGTGAAGAACATGGACGAGAAGCGCCAGCTCGTATGGATGCGCGGCCTGCTCGTGGCGTTCGTGGCCATTTCCGCGATCATCGCGCTCGTGCAGTACAACTCGTCGATCACGTTCATCGCACAGCTCATGTCCATTAGCTGGGGCGCGCTGGCCGGCGCCTTCCTCGGTCCCTTCTTGTGGGGCTTGTACTCCAAGCGCATCTCGAAGGCGGCCGTGTGGACGAGCTTCACCGTTGGCGTAGGCCTGACCAGTGGAAACATGCTCGCAGGCTTCTTCGGCCACGCGATTATCGCGAGCCCCATCAACTGTGGCGCGCTCGCCATGGTGCTCTCGCTTGCGATTGTGCCGCTCGTGAGCCTGGTCACCAAGCCGGTCGATTTCGACATGGACATCGCGCTGCCGAGCCGCAAGAGCGCGACCGACCGCGAGATTGAGGCCGAAGCGAAGGCGGAAGGCCTGGAGGAAATGGACCCCGTTGCATAAAAAAACGCCGCGGGAATCAATCCGCGGCGCCCTTGCCGTCTTCATCGCGATACGACTGAGCCAATCGACGATTTGCCGGTGCTTATTCGTCAACCTTGTACGTTACGCCTTCGATGGTCGGATATTTGTTCGAACCAGTAAAATACTGCTCCCACAGGCCTTCCTGCGTATGCGTTTCAACTTTGCCGTCTTTTTTGACCGTCAGCGTCACGTCACCGCCGATGCGCAGATATGTGGGGTTGATGCCCACCATTTGCGCGAGTTTACGCTTCAGAGGAGAAACCACCTCGAGCAGGCTGCGATACATAATGTCGTATTTGCGGTCGAGGCTGATGACGTACTCTTCATCGTCGGAGACATGCTGGATAATTTTGATCGAGTCATCGATGAACTTACCCGTTTTGGGATGTATACGCGTGCCGCTGCGCTCGGCTTTTGTGATATGAGAGTCGTCGGACACGATTGCGTCGGCCTGCGCGCACATGAACGACATCAACCGTTTGTTCCCGTAGCGCTTATGCAGAATCATATCGCTGATGATCACATTGTATTCGCCGACTTTCGCGCGGCCCCAATACCAATGGTTGAAAATATAGTCGAGACTCACGTTGCCCCAATTATGGTCGTGATAGCCGTGCCCGCCCGAAAGTGTACGCATTGCCCCGTCCATGCTGAGAGTCGCGTCGACAATGGCCTCGGGCAACGCCACGAACCACCCGAATTGCTTTTCGCGCTTTCCTTCGCCATACAGCCAGTATCCGCTGCCCGGACGCCACATAGGAACCTTGGGCCTCATAATGGCGTCGTAGGTAATCGACGCGTCTTTATAACGGACATGGTAGCTGCCGTCTTCTTGCCAACGAATGAAGCAATCTTCTATGCGCACATCGCACGCATTTTTTGCGCTGCTGACGACGCGACCCTTTTCGCCTTGAACGAACACGTTGACGCGCTCGCCGTTTTTATTCGTGACCTCGAAATCAACGGTGGGCCATGCGGGGCCCGAAACGTCGAAATAGTTCTTCGCGAAGAAAATCACCACAACAGTCGTGCCGTCTTCGAAGGCGGCATCGGTATACCACCACTCAAAAGAGCCCTTGCTGCCGTTCGTGCGCAGCGTGTCCTCGCGCGGAGCCGGGCGATTCCTTACGACGTTGAATCTTTCGAAATCGGCATCCGAATCGGCAAGACGCGCAATTTGAGGCGTGCCCATATATACTCCAACCTATACGAGATTCCAAATCAAACGGCCCAGAGGAAATCGGCCTACACGAGCTTCACGTCGAAATTCGTCGCGGCCGCGGCGTCTTCGTCGAGAGCGTCCTTCGCATCGTCGAGCACGGCCCGCACGTCGTCGAGCATGTGTTGCGCCTCGTGCAGCTTTTGATGCACGGCTTCATACCCCGCATCTTCCGCCTTGTGCGCCAGATTGTGGGCCCACCTGCGCTCGAGCTTTATATGGTCGTCAATCTGCTCGATCATGGTGGCAAATTGCCCGACGTTGATTCCGTTTGTGCACATATCTTTCCTTCCTGGGAAACCCTTGCTACGACAACGCTTCGAAGCGCTTGGCCATGAGCCATTGCGCGAGGTCTTCGATGCCCTCGCCCGTGCGCGCCGATGTGACGAAGATGTTTATATCGGGGTTGAGAACCGCGGCTTGCTCGCGCAGGGCGTCCATTTTGAAATCGGGATTGAGCGGGAGGTAATCGCTCTTGGTAACAATGAGGGCATCGGCAAGCGAGAACATGGGAGGGTATTTGTAGACCTTGTCGTAGCCCTCGGGGACTGAAAGCAGCATCACTCGGCAGTGTGCGCCCGTATCGAACTCGGCCGGACAAACCAAATTCCCGATGTTCTCCAGGAAAAGCCAGTCGAGGTTCATCGATTCGAGCGGCTCGAAGGCAGCTTCGACCATGCCCATCTCGACATGGCACACCCCTCGCGTGTTCAGTTCAATCGAGGTGACGTCGGCCTCTTTGATCTTTAGGGCGTCGACGTCCGACTCCAAATCGGCCTCGATTACCGCCAAATCGCTTTGTCCAAGCGCGCGCAGCTGCCTGATCAGCGCCAAAAGCAACGTCGTCTTCCCTGCACCGGGCGATGCCATGATGTCCATGAAGAACGTCCCGCGCTCACGCAAAGTTCGGCGAAATGCGTCGGCCTTGCTGTCGTTGGCCGAAAGAATGTCGCGCTTAACTTGGATGATTCGCTTTTCTTCCATCATTGCTCCTTAATCGGCTCGCTTGGCATTACCACTTCGATGTCGTTTATGAAGAATTCCATCCCGCTGTGAAGCGTGTAGCGCTTCTTACCGCATTTCGGACACGGGAGCGTATCGGGGTCGTGAACATCAACGTGATAGATGTAGCCGCATTCCAGGCACTTGACCGTGAAGGGGACGCGCGTGATGTACAGGCTCGCGCCCTCGAGCTTCGTATCGCGGCTGAGCCATTTGAATACATCGTCGAAAAGGCTCTCCACGATATCGCGCGAATAGCCCACGGTAAGATACACACCGGAAACGCGCTGTGCCCCGACCTTGTCTGCTTCCTCCAAAACCATGTCGACCACATTGCGACATAGGGCCATCTCATGCATGAGCTGCTCCTGTTCGATTATTCCAATATAAAATCCGCACGTCGGCTATGAAGCCGACGTGCGGGGCTGGGAGGGGCTAGACAGTGAGAAACTAATACACCATGTCGTTGGCAAAGCGGTACTTCGCCTTGGTGTTGTAGTCGTCAAGCAAATCGTCGGGCAACTCGAGGATCGAGTCGGCCAAATGCAGGGTTCGGGCGCCAACCGGGCATACGGTGCCGCATTGGCCGCAGCGCACGCAGGTGCCATTCACAGTGGGGAATCCCGTTTCCTCATCCATCGTAATCGCGAACAGCGGGCAACGCTCGGCGCATTTGCCGCACTTCAAGCATGTTTCCTTATCGTGACGCAGGTTGTAGTGGCTCAGATGCTCGAAGACGTTGAAATCCTCGGGCTTGAGGTCCTCCGATTGCGCAATAGTCACATAGCTTCCCAAAATGTCGCAGCAATCGCCGTGGCACGAGCAAATGACCTCGGTTTTTTTCGAATTGCAAATTTGAATTACCATGCCGCACTCGACGCTGTGGTGCACGATGTCAAGCGCCTCTTGCTGATCAATCTGGCGAGCGATGCCGTTGGCGATGTAGTACTCGGCCTCTTCACCGAGCGTGATGCACGTCTCGAGAGGATGGTCGCCCGGGTCTTCCTTGCCGACCGCCTTGTGGCTCAAACGGCATTGGCAGGGAGATACCGCAATTGTGTCAAATTTCTTGATCACAGCCTCGTAATCGTCGTACTCGAGGGCGATCGAGCTGTCGCCGACCACCTCGCGGCTCACGGGAACCGGCGTATAGAAGCTCGTGCGGGCATTGTAGAGCTGGTAGACGATATCGGTGCCCCATTGGCTCGAGTGGATTTTCACGTATTCGCCGTTGTTTTTCTCGTAATTGCCCATGTTGTACTCCCAAATGCCATGGGCCTCAGCGAGCTGATGGTACTGGGGCTCGCCGTTTGACACCGTACGGAACAACAAGCCGCGCGAAGCCAGGTCGTCGCACACCGTGGTGCAATCAGCCTCGGCACGCCCCGAAACATCGGCGAACTGCTTGGCCGTGAACATCACTCCCATGGGCATTTCGAGATACGCCTGGGCTTCTTCCGGCTTGAAAAGATACATGACCTCGTTGAAGCTGTTGTCGTGAATCTCGGAGCCGACGCCATTGCCGTAAGTGTTCAGCAAAGCTTGCAGCTTCACATACACGTTAGGAACAACGGTGCCGTCGGCCTTCACATAGTCGTCGGTCTTGGAATCAACCAGCTGCTTGCGCTTCGCGTTGAGCTCTTCGAGCGTCATCAGGTCGCGCGTATTGATGATCTCGACGGTATCGGCAGTAACCTCGCTGGGCTCCGTATTGGCGGCATCACCGGAAGCGTGCTCCTCTTCCTTAGGTTTGGGCGAGCAGCCAGCCGTGCTCATGCCGACGATACCGGCTCCCATGACGCCCATGCCCATCAAGAAGCTGCGGCGGCCAAGCATAGCCATGTTTTCGTTCATTTCGACCCCTTTTAGTCCTTTTTTCCCAATCCTTGGGCTGTAGGTTCATTAAATCGCCACATTTTTGAGAAGGCTCTCTCAATGCCTGGAAGGGGCTTTCATATTCCGAATCGGCGATTCACATCGCGATGGCCCAATTCGGAATATGCGGCGCAGCGACCTCGATTGCCTATGAAGCGTGCGGTTTGAAACGAAGCTTCGAAGGGGTATCATGGTAGAACGACAAGGCCTTGAGGGGAGCCTTGAATATCTGGGGGGATAAAATGTTTGAGAATATACGAGAGTTCCGCGTCCTTGCCAAAACGCTGAACTTCAATACCGCAGCCGATCAGCTCCATATCTCGCAGCCCACCCTCACCCGCCATATCGCATCGCTCGAACAGGAGCTCGGGTTTCGCCTGCTCAATCGCAACCCGATGGCCCTTACAGCTCAGGGCCGCTACTTCCTTTTGGGCTGCGACGAGGTTTTGTCGCGATACGACGAGGTTGTCAGGCAATGCAAGGTTATAGCCCGCAAGTCGTCCGAAGCGATTCGCCTCAATATGCCACTATCCAGCAACAGCATTTGGGGAGACATATTCTATCGAGCCGTTCCGGAATTCGCCCGCAGCTTCCCCGATACGCCCGAGCCTTACTTCGTTCACGATGATTTCTCGTCAATTGGGCAATCGATTGCGTCAGGATCGGCCGACGTCGGAATCGTATTCCGACCTCCGGACGAAGATCTGCCCGATTGCATGTGCGAGAAAATCGCCGAATTGCCTTTGGCCGTATTTTTCAGCAAAAGCAACCCCTTGAAGGAAAAGGACGCGCTTCGATTCGAGGACCTCGACGGCCAATACCTGCTTTGTTCGTCGAACGCGAAACTCCAAACCGTGTTCGACGGGGCCATCGATGCGTTGGGTCGCAACGGCGTTCGGCCAAAATGCCGTTATCGCGATTTCACCGACTTCGATATGGTCGGGTTCATTTTGGAAGACGACGAAATCGTGTTCGGCAATGCGGCAAACATGCTCGATCCCAATGTGAGCGCGAAACTCGAAGGCCGCCCCATAGACAATGGCTGTGCACGCTATCCGATCTATGTCATGTATCGCAAGCATCCCGAACGAGAAAAAGTCGCCGATTTCGTGGCGATATGCAAACGCCTCGCAACCGCAATTCAAGCCGAGAATTAACGCGGACGGCGAAGCGGTTGAATAAAATTCGGAAAACCGTAGATTCGAGCGCTTGTAGGAGCAATTGCGATGACGCATTGGCCGCAAAGCCATACAATGGCTCGTGCAACCTTCCTTCACGCTAGGCCATTCCATGGATACATCTACCAACAATACGCGCTTCGCAAACTCAGGATGCGTCGAGGCTCAAACGGCGAACACGCCCACCGCCATCCAAGTCATTTGGAGCCACTGCGCCGCCAACTGCGGGGGCCGATGCGCACTGCGCTTCGAGGTCGAAGACGGGCGCGCCGTGGGCGTTGGCTCGTGCCCGGCGAGCGCGCCCGACGGCACGCCCCTGCCCCAAGCGTGCGTGCGCGGGCGCCGCATGCTCGCCTGGGCTCAGACCCCACTGCGCCTGAAATGGCCGCTCAAACGCACGGGACCGCGTGGATCGGGCCTCTACGAGCGCATCACGTGGGACGAGGCAATCGATATCGCATCGAGTAAGCTGCGCGATACCATCGGCCGCTACGGAAACGACGTCGTCTTCATCGCCTACGGCACGAACGCGAACTGCACCACCGCGCGCCCCTTCAACAGGCTCATGAACTGCCTGGGTGGCTACCTATCGCACTACAACGACTACTCATGCGCGCAGGCCACCTGGGCCGCGAAATACTGCTTTGGAATGAAACCCGACGACGGCAGCTCCTTTGAACAGGCGTTTTCGGCCGACCTCGTAATCGCCTTCGGCGCGAACCCCGTTGTCGCAAACGACGGCGGCGCAAACATTGGCGCGCAATGGCGACGCCTGGCAAAGCAAGAGGGCACGCGCATCATCGTCATTGACCCGCGCAAGACCGAATCGATCATGGGCAACGTCGAATGGCTGCCCATCACGCCGGGAACCGATGCGGCGCTTGTGGCGGCAATTGCATGGGAGCTTATCCAGAAGAATGCCGTTGACCTGGACTTTCTGCATGCATACTGCGTCGGCTTCGACGAGGCGACCATGCCGGAAGCTTTCCGCGGCAAGCATATGTCGTATCACGACTACGTGACGGGCGAAGGCTATGACCGCACTGCGAAAACGCCCGAATGGGCCGAAGGCATGTGCGGCATTGCGGCGAGCGACATTCGCTCGCTTGCGCGCAGCATCGCGAACGCCCGGCGCCTCCACGTGTTGTCGGGTTGGGGTCCACAGCGGCGCAGCAACGGCGAATGGAGCGCCTGGGCGGCCATGGCGCTGCCGTGCCTCGTCGGCCACGTCGGCCTCGAAGGCACGTCAAACGGCCTGTACCCCTGGCACCACCGCGTGCTTTCGAGCTCGCTTCCCGCAGGGCAAAACCCCGTGGCGGCGAGCATCCCCGTGTTCGAGACCATTCATGCCATTGAGCATGGCGAGGAAATGACCGCCGAAAACAGCGGCATTCGCGGCGCGTCCCGCCTTGAACACGGAATCAAATATCTCATCAACTACGCGGGCAACAGCCTCACCAACCAGCATTCAGACGTGCGTCATTCCCATGAAGTGCTCGCCGACGAGAGCAAATGTGAGTTCATTTTGGGCATCGACACCGTGATGTGCGATTCGCTGAAATACGCCGACATCATATTCCCCGATCTGCTGCGCATCGAGCAGCAATCGCAAACCTCGGGCGGCGCCGATTGGGGGCATATCGTGACGGGGCGGCCCGTGCCCACCGCGCGTGACGAGCAGAAAAGCGCCTATGAAATGGCGCGCCTCATGGCGCGAAGGCTTGGCGTGGAGCAAGAATTCACGCTGGGCCGCACCGAAGGCGACTGGATTCGCGTGCTCTACGACGAAGCGCGCGAACAACAGCCCGAACTTGGCCTTCCCGAATTCGACGAGGCGCAGCGCGCCGGCATCGTGAGCGTATGGCGCGGACCGCATGTCGCGCTTAAGGCGTTCCGCGAATCGCCCGACGAGCATCCGCTTGCGACCGCGTCGGGCAAAATCGAGCTTTTCAGCGAAGCGATCCTGCGCGACACGGCTGGCTGGGACCTGCGCGAGGGCGACACGCTCGCGTGTCTTTCAACCCTCGCGCCCATTCCCGCCTACATTCCCGAATGGACGGAAGCGGGCATTCCCAATGCCGAAATGCCGCTGCGGCTCACGGGTTTTCACGACCGCGCGCGCATCCATTCGAGCTGGGGATTCGACGAGAAGCTGAAATCGATGTTTCCGCAGGTGGTATGGATGAATACGAGCGATGCGAACAAACGAGGCATCGCCGATGGGGACAAAGTGCTCGTGAGAAATTACCAGGGCGAGCTGTGCCTGCCGGCGAAGCTCACGAGCGATATTGTCGAAGGGACCGTAGCGATTTCACAAGGTGCCTGGTACGATGCGCGGCGCGTTAACGAGCGCGAGGTCGACTTCGGGGGCTGCATCAACACGCTTACCGTGTATCGCCCCTCGCCGCTCGCCAAAGGCAACCCGCAGCACACCAATGTCTGCCGCGTAACGAAGCTCGAAGCGGAGTAACCGCGCAACCGGAAACGCGCCGAGGGATCGACGTCGTTGACAACAAAGGCCACGCTAGAAACGCTGAAATCCAGGGGGTCTGAAGCGACAGTGTCAAAAGCAAAGTTTAAGATTGTGAAGCGGCTGTCCCGAAAGTGAAGCGTACAGGGAACGCCGTTTCTCGAACTCGCGCACGATAACGCACGACAAGGCCCCCTCCATCGAGAAGAACCGCATGAATTGGCCAACGCCCGCCCCCCAGATGAAAGCTGTCTAAAGGAACAACTCGGCTTCCTTGCGAACGTTGCATTCCTTCGCAATGGCGGCCGATGCGATTTTCGCCATAAGGCCATTAACCTTGCGCGCATGAGCGGGACAATCGCACATGCAACGCATGCAGCTTATGCAGGTCTGCGAATCGGCCGTAAAATCATAGGTGGAAATCGCTCGCACGGGACACGCCGTCGCCAAACCAGCACACGCGATCGTTCATGGGAATGGTCATTTCCTCGATGGGGCCGAATGTGCCGTTGTAGTAGCCGAGATTATCCATAATCGGGCGCTTCCTTCCAAGCAAATGCCGTAATTTGGGAACAAAAAAGGAGGGGGCATGCGCACCCCTCCCAGAGGGCCGGTCGCCGTCTCGCAACCGGCCCCGTTGCGGGGAGATACCGCCGGCGAATTACTTCTCGTCGTATTGCGGAATCTCGGTGTCGTCAACCTCGTCGAGGTTGCCGTCGTAGACGTAGTGCTTGGTCTCGCGAGCGATGATGGCGGAAAGGCCGAGCACTGCGATGCAGTTCGGGATCGCCATAAGGGCGTTCATCACGTCGGCGAAGTTCCACACCACCGAGCTCAGATTCGAAACCGCAGCGCTGCCGGTTGCGTCGCCGACCATCATGCAGCCCCAGAAGACGAACAGCAGAAACACGATGTAGTACGGGAGCACGGCCTTCTTGCCAAGCAGGTAGCTGATGGCGCGGTTGCCGTACTGGCTCCAACCGAGGATGGTGGAGTAAGTGAAGGTCAACAGGCCAACGAGCAGCGCCAACGGGCCGAATACGGGAATCTTCTCGAAGGCCGCGGTGGCAAGGCCAGCGCCCGAAGAGATGGTGCCATTCGCGATGGCGGTGGAAAGCTCGGGGTTGGCGAGCAGCGTGGTCATGAGCATGAGGCCCGTGAGCAAGCAGACGACGACGGTATCCCAGAACGTGCCGGTCATGGAAACGAGCGCCTGGCGAGCGGGGTTCTTCGTCGTAGCGGAAGACGCGACGAGCGGAGCGGAGCCCATGCCCGATTCGTTGGAGAAGATGCCGCGCTTGAAGCCGAACTGCAAAGCCAGGGTGACCGTGGAGCCAACCGCGCCGCCGGCGGCGCCGGCCGGGGTGAAGGCGCCCACGATGATCTGACGAATGGCCTCACCAAGGTACTGGCCGTTCAGGCCAATAATGATGATGCAGCACACCACGTAGAAGATGGCCATGACGGGAACGAGCTTCTCGCACACACGGGAAATCGACTTGATGCCGCCCAGAATGACGATAGCCACAAGCGCCACGACCACGATGCCGACGAGCCACTGCGGAATGGCCGCGCCGTCGATGAGCGACGTGTTGTACAGCGCATCGGCGAGCGAGTTCGACTGGGTCGAAGCGCCAATGCCAAACGCGGCCAGCGACGCGAACAGGGCAAACAGCACAGCAAGCACGCGGCCGAGCTTCTTGTTCTTGAAGCCGCGCTCGAGCGCGTACATCGCGCCGCCGAGCATCTTGCCGGAGTGGTCTTTCACGCGGTACTTCACGCCGATGAAGACCTCGGAGTACTTGGTGGCGATGCCCAAAATACCGGTAATCCACATCCAGAAGATGGCGCCCGGGCCGCCGAACAGAAGGCCCGTGCCCACGCCGACGATGTTGCCCGTGCCGATGGTGGCAGCGAGCGCCGTGGTGAGCGCGCCGAACTGGGTGATATCGCCGTCGGCGTCAGACGGGTCGTCCTTGGTGACCGACAGCTTAATGCCAGTGCCAAGCTTGCGCTGGATGAAGCCGGTGCGAATCGTCATGAAAATGTGCGTGCCAAGCAGCAGCAAAATCATGATGGGGCCCCACACGAAGCCGTCGACGGCGTCGATGACGTCAAGCGGACTCGTGGCCGCGGCCAAGCCTTCGCCCAAACTCGTAAATGGCGTTATGAAAAACGATGTAAGGAAGTCTTCCATAGCACTGCCTTTCCCTCGGGAAAGCGTGCGCGTTGGAGAGCCATAAGGGGGGAATCTCTCCAACGCGAGCGCTTTCTTTCTCTTTCGATGAGGGAAATGCTACGGGAGATGTTTTTCAGGCACGTTTCAAGTCGCGTAACAGCGTGTATCTCAGAGTTAAAGGGACGTTACGCGCCCGCGAACGGACGTGGCACCAACGAAACGGGCCGCTTCTCATTTCCCCGCAATCGAAGAAATGGGAAGCGGCCCGCAATAAGCCTATCCACGTCTCGAAAGATTCAGCGCCATAGGCGAGCAGCGGCGCGCCATGGGCGACCTGTCAATAGGCACGGCGCGTCCCTCAGCAAACCGCCTACGTGAACAGCCACAACAGGTCGTTTTCGCTGGGGTCGGCCCACTCCGATTCGTCGATGCACCACGTGCCGCCGACTTTCTCCAAGTCGACCGTCAAAAACAGCTCATAGCCCATTTCGGCATTCTCGCATGCGTTCGAAAGGGCCTCTTGCGCGTCGACTCCATCTGCGATGGCGTAGCACACTTCCCTCGCGACATCGTAGCTGCGGCAGGAATTCGCGTAGTAATACACCGTCGCCTCGTCAGCTTCGTCGTCGACGTACACCCAGTCGACTTCATACACGAGCGATCGCATGGCCCAATCGGCATACGCGTCGGCATCAAGGCCGAGGGAAGCGGCCGACTCACCCGTGTAGCCCAAAATGCAATCGGCGAAATCGTCGGCGATGGCCGCGCGCACAACCTCGTCGTCGCCCGTCGCCACGCTGCCAAGGCGGCTGGTCGCCACATCGAACGCCGCCTTCTCGTCGTCGGTTTCGGGAGCATATACCTCGTGGTCGGAGCCGATGACCTCGGTATCGTCGGTGTCGCCATATGTAGGGGCCTGTTCATCGAAAAGCGAATCAAACACGGCAATGGCGCCCAAAATAACCGTGAAGGCAACGCACGCCGTCGCGATAATGCCCGCGACAACCGCGGGAGACTTGCCCTTGGACCTCGAAGCGGCCTTGCTCTGAGCCGCCCTTTTGCCCGCGCCTTCGAAATTCGGAGGCGGCGGCGGGGTTGGCGCAGAGGATGGGCCCGCATTGCCAGCGGGCGCGCTGAAAGGCGAATCTTGGGAAGAAGGCTGATTGGGCCAGTCAGGCTGGCTCGAACGAGAGGAATCGCCAGACTGAGCAAGACGAGCGGGATGGGCGGAGCAATCCGCTTGCTCAGAAGACGCCTTCGGCTCCACGACCGGCGCAGAAACGCCGCCTTCTGCCGGCTCGCCGAACGGATCTTGCGCGCGATTCTTGTATGCCTTCGTCGATGAGGAAATATCCCACGGCATCGTGGGGTCGCCCGCGTTGAACGGGCTCTCGTTCGCACGCTTATCGTTTTTCTTATCGCCCCAGGCCATGCGCGCCTTCCCTTCCGTCGCGTTGTACGGCATTCCGAACGCTTGCGCAATCGGAACAGCTACAAAAAGTATACGACACTAAGAAGCGATCCCACGGCGCATGGGGCACATTAAACGGGGCAATTGCGGCATCGCGCAACGAAGCCGCAAACGAGAACCGCCGCCCCACAAGCACACCCAGTGCCGGCGAACGGCGAGCGTACGGTCAAAGCGCTATTGCCTCCTACATCATGGCGCTTGAAACCGCAGCGCTCATCGCGCTCGCCATTACGCTCCACCTCGCGAAGCGCTAGGAGCTCGACAAAAGCGTACAACGGGCGGAAGGGCGAATACCAAACGCGCGCACGAATCGAGCACCGGCTAAAAGCAACCTTCGCATGCACCAGCCAAAAGGCTTTCTGCGGAACTTGTTGACATATCAACAAGTTTATGGTCAACTTCCACATGTTGATTTGTCAACATCAATCATCTGGAAAGGCGCCATGGAAGACCGATTCGAGACATTCACCATTCTCATAAGCCGAATCAATCGCAGCATTCGCAAAATCAAAAACCAGGAAATGGCCGATTGGGGGCTGAAAAGCATCCATGTGTCATGCCTGCACTACTTGCGTTCGCAGGGAAGCCTTACCGCGGCCGAGCTGTGCGAGCGCTGCGAAGAAGACAAGGCAGCTGTGTCGCGCGCGATTGACCATCTGAAGTCGGAAGGCTTCATCGAAGCCTCGACCAATGGCGCCAAGCCCTACAAGTGCCCGCTCGTGCTCACCAAGAAAGGCGAGCAGGCCGGCGACGCGATTGCGCAGAAAATCGCGACGGTGCTTCGGGAAATCGACGACAGCCTCACCGATGAGCAGCGCGCGGCGTTCTACCAAAGCCTCACCGCCGTGAGCAATCGCTTGGGCGCCATCGCGCGCACCGCTCAGTCAACCACCGCCCCCAAGAAAGAGTAATGCCATGTTCTTCCTCAAAAAAGCCTGCTGCCGCGTCTTTCAAATCGGCTTTCGCGCCGTGCTCCCGGTGCTCCCCTACCGCGAGCCCGAAATCATTCGCTCGTGCGCCGATTTGGGTCGCGTTCTTGAGAAGGAGCACGCGCGCACCGTACTCGTCGTGACCGACCGCGGCATCGTGGAAAACGGCCTTACCGCACCGCTCGAAGCGGCGCTGCGCGACGCGCGCGTGAACTACGCCGTGTACGACAAAACCCAGCCCAACCCCACCGTTGACCAGGTTGAAGAAGCCCTTGAGCTCTACCACCAGCGCCAATGCACCGCGATTATCGCGATTGGCGGCGGCTCGTCGATGGACTGCGCCAAAGCCGTAGGCGCGCGCGTCGCATACCCGAACAAGCCGCTCTCGCGCATGAAAGGCGTTCTGCGCGTGCTCAAGGCAACGCCCCCGATTATCGCCATTCCCACCACCGCGGGCACGGGCAGCGAAGTCACCTTGGCCGCCGTGATTACCGACGGCCACGAGCACCACAAATACGCGATCATGAGCTTCCCGCTTATTCCCCACTACGCCGTGCTCGACGCGCGCCTCACCTACACGCTGCCGCCACACCTTACCTCCACCACGGGCATGGACGCGCTCACGCATGCCGTGGAAGCCTATATCGGCAGGTCAACCACCAAGCAGACGCGCGAACTCGCCCTCGACGCGACCAAGCTGATATTCGGGAACATCCAGCACGCCTATGAGCATGGCGACGACCACGAAGCGCGCGAGAACATGCTGCACGCCGCGTACAAAGCGGGCATCGCGTTTTCCATGTCGTACGTGGGCTACGTGCATGCCATCGCCCACTCGCTCGGCGGCCAATACGGCGTGCCCCACGGCCTGGCCAACGCCGTGATTCTGCCCTATGTGCTCGAAGCGTACGGCGAGGCGGCACACAAAAAGCTTCACCAGCTCGGCATGGCTGCGGGCGTATGCGATGCGACCGATTCCGACGCTGAAGGCGCAGCGAAGTTCATCGCGGCGATCAAGGAACTCAACGCGAGCATGAACATCCCTGAGAAAATCAGCGGCATCAAGCGCAACGACATCGCACACCTGGCCCATACGGCCGAGCGCGAGGCGAACCCGCTCTATCCCGTTCCCAAGCTCATGACCGAGCGCGAACTAGCCGCCCTCTATGAAGAAATCGCAGATTGGAACGAATAATGACCGGCGAAGAAATACAAGCACTCCTCGGTGCGCAGCGCACCTTCTTCAACAGCGGAGCCACGCTTTCCGTTGATTTCCGCATCAAGAGCTTGCGCAGGCTCTACGACGCCGTGAAGGCACACGAGGGCGACATTCACGCGGCGCTCACGGCCGATTTGGGCAAGAGCGCCTACGAGGGGTTCATGTGCGAAAGCGGCCTAGCGCTCACTGAAATTTCCTACATGATTAAGCACACGCGCAAGCTTGTGCGCCGCACAACCGTGCGCACGCCGCTCGCGCAATTCGCCTCGCACAGCTTCACGCAGGCGGTGCCCTACGGCAACACGCTCATCATGAGTCCGTGGAACTACCCGTTCCTGCTGACCATCGACCCGCTCGCCGACGCCATCGCCGCAGGCAATACCGTTATTTTAAAGCCGAGTGCCTATTCGCCGGCGACCAGCGCGATTATCGAGCGCATTGTCGAGGAATGCTTCGCGCCCGAGCACGTGGCGGTTGTCACGGGCGGCCGTGCGGAAAATACCGCGCTGCTCGAGCAGAAATTCGACTTCATCTTCTTCACGGGAAGCCAGAACGTGGGCAAGGAAGTGCTGCGCCACGCCGCCGAATTCCTCACGCCTGCCGTGCTTGAACTGGGCGGGAAAAGCCCCTGCATCGTGGACGCAAGCGCGAACATCGAGCTTGCCGCCAAGCGCATCGCGTTTGGCAAGTTTTTGAACTGCGGCCAGACATGCGTGGCGCCCGATTATGTGCTCGTCGAGCGCAGCGTGCACGATAAGCTCGTCGCCGAGCTGGCAAAGCAGGTTGAACGCCAATTCGGCGCAACGCCGCTCGAGAACGCCGACTACGGCAAAATCGTGAACCAGAAGCACTTCGAGCGCCTGTGCGGGCTTATCGATGAGGGCAAAGTGGTGCACGGCGGCGCGCGCGACGCCCAAAGCTGCCGCATCGCGCCCACGATTATGGACAGCGTTGTGGCGAGCGACGCGGTTATGGGAGAAGAAATTTTCGGGCCGATTCTGCCCGTTCTTACGTTTGAGGCGTTTGACCAGGTGGCGCAAGGCCTCAAAGGCAAAGCGAAGCCGCTTGCCGCGTATTTATTCTCGAGCGACAAGGGTCACATCGACCGCTTCACGCACGAGCTGCAATTCGGCGGCGGCTGCATCAACGACGTCGTCATTCACCTGGCGACAAGCGAGATGGCGTTCGGCGGCGTAGGCGAAAGCGGCATGGGCGGCTACCACGGCAAGCGCGGGTTCGAGGCGTTTTCGCACGTCAAATCGATTGTCGACAAGAAAACGTGGCTCGATTTGCCCATGCGCTACCAGCCGTATTCAAGCGCGCTCTACGAAAAACTGCTGCACGTGTTCTTGCGATAGCATCGCGCGCCCAAACGCTGCGGGCCTCGCGCATCTTCCGCGCGAGGCCCGCTTTTTCTTTCTGGGCTTTTCTTCGCCTATGCCGCGTTCTTGCGCGACGGCTGACTATTCGTCGCCTTCGACTTCCTCTTCCTCGACGTCAATGAATTCCAAATCGGCGTGCAGATTGAGCCAATCGAGGGCGTCTTCGATAACGGCATCCTTATCGTATTCGTTGAAGATCTCGTGATAGAGGCCGGCGTAAATGCGAAGGCTCTTATCCCACGAGGCGATTTGCTCGTAGAGCTCAAGGCTGTCTTTCGGGGCCACCAGACCGTCGTCGCCGCCATGCAGGATGAGCACCGGGTCAACGAAGCGGCTCGCGTTCTCGCGCATCCACGCATGACCCTTATGCAGCGCGCGGAACAGGCCGAATGACATTTCTTTAATGACATAGGGGTCGGCCATGTATGCCTCGCCCACCGACGGGTCGGAACATACGCCGTCGCCCAGCTCATTGGGCATGTAGGCCAAATCGGGGGCGTCGGCTTCAACCGCGCCTGTGCCCAGGCCCTTATTGTCGCGGGTCCATGCGCCCGAGAGCACGTAGCCGTCGACCTTGCCCGGATGCAAGTGCCCGTAAAGCGCCGCGCCGTAGCCGCCCATGGAATGGCCCACGATGAACAGCGGGGCCTCGGGGTTTTCGGCAATCGCGCGATCGACCACGACATCGATGTCTTTCGCGATTTCATCGAAAGCGGAATAGAAGACCTTGGTGCCCTTCGAACGGCCATGGCCGCGATGGTCGAATCGATACACCGAATAGCCCTGCGCGTTCAGGCGCATAGTGAGATAGTCGTAGCGGCCTTGATGCTCACACAAGCCGTGCACGATAACCACCACGCCGCGCGAATCGGCCACCGAGTCGGTTTTGCCGTAGAGTTCCGTGCCATCAAACGACTCGAACATGTATTCCTGCACCATGGGATTCCTTTCTCCCGTCGAATACCCGAGACCTGTTAAATGCTCGTAGCGTTTAGCAGGTCTCGCGAAAACGCGCAACGCGCCTGCTTGAATTATACGGCGCGCCGCGATGCGACCCGGCGGAAAACGGCAGGTGAAATAAGTTCTTTTGCATTCATTCGAGGCGTCAAAAGCCTGGTTCGCCACAGCTGGCGCAACATAGACGCCAAGGGAAGCTCGCCCCTGCGCCGCAATGCACCAAAAACCTGTTAAACGCTACGAGCATTTAACAGGTTACGACTCATAGATGATGGAGCCCAAACGTGACGCATCAAAGCCCAGGGCCTCGAGCTCGCGACGCACGCGAGGGTCATCGCCCAGGCGCTTGGCTGCGCGCACGAGCGAACGCGTGCGCTCGCTTTTCTTCACCACGATATCGATCCACTCGTTTTGCATGGGAAGGAAATCGACGCCTAAGGTCGCCTGCGCGAGGTTCGAAGTGCCCACGCCCGCTTCGGCCGCGCCCTTGGCCACGAACGCCGCCACCGCATCGGGAGAGGCGACTTCGCGATCGTAGCCGCGCACCGATTCGGGACGCGCCTCGAGCTCGCACAGCACTTCGTCGAGCAGCACCCGCATAGCTGAGCCGCGGGCGACGTTCACGAGCGACGCATCGCGCGTGAGCAGGCTTCCCCACGAATGCAGGTGCTTGGGATTGCCAGCCTGCACGATAAGGCCCACACTTCGACGGGCAACGCGCACCACCGACACCGGAACGCCAGGCGCAAGGCGCTGCACATACGGAATGTTGTATGTGCCCGATTTGCGGTCGAACAGATGCACAACGGCGGCATCGGCGCGGCCCAGATACAAATCGACAAGCGCGAGATAGCTTCCCAGATAAGCCCGAGAACAGGGAAAGCCCTTGCCAGAAATCGCATGGGCGATAATGTCGCCCGAAATATCGCCGCCCGAAATAACGAAGGGATCGGCGGCGGGAGCTATCTCGGGAATAGCCGCCGCATAAGGAGAGGAAGGGGTCGCGGCAGATGCGGGCGCAACGGGAATGGGGCCCGTCGAGGCTGGCGAGCCGCCCGTTTTCGACGCTTCGATGTAGCGCTCGACATCGGCGCGCGTGAAACGCAGCTTGCGACCCACACGATACGACGCAAGCTCGCCCGATTTCGCAAGCGAGTACACGGTGTTGCGACCCACGCCGAGCAACGCCGATACGTCTTCGACTTGCAATGCCTCGTCTTCGCGCACGAAAGCCCCTTTTCTCATCAAAACTGTTCTCGATTATAGATTATTCGGAACAAGAAATAATAAGGAAAAAGAAAAGGCGGACCGAAGACCACCTTTCGCTCGACACGAACTTGATGGTGGCGCGCTAATCGCGCCTTTCGTCACGCAATCTGATTCACAACCACGGACGGCCAGGCAAAGCATTCGTTATGCAAGGCGGCTAAGAAGCAAGCGGGAGTGTCAATCGCGCCCCATGCCACCCATGTGCATTGCAGCGCAGATTGCCCAAGGTGCACTTGACCTATTCCACGCCCACCATAACGTCGGTCGACTTGATGATGGCAACAGCCTTCTCGCCTTCGGCCAGGCCGAGCGACTCGATTGCCTCGTTGGTGATGGAGCCGATGACCTTGTTGCCGTCGGCGAGCTCGAGCGCGACATGGCCGTTCACAGCGCCTTCTTTAATGGAAGCGATGGTGCCCACGAGCTGGTTGCGCGCGGAAATGTTCTTGATGGGCTCGCTGCCTGCGGCGAACATCACGTTGGAAGCCTTGATGATGGCGAATGCCTTTTTGCCCTCGGCGAGTTCGAGGCCCTTGATGGACTCCATGGTGATGTCGGCCTTAATGGCATAGCCCTCGAAGTCGATAGCCACAACGCCGTTCACAGAGCCTTCGACAACGCTGGAAATGGTACCTTCGAACTGGTTGCGTGCAGAAATCTTCATGCGGGCACTCCTCACTTGTTTGATGTATGCGCTTAGGAGCCGAAGCATTGCGAATGCCTTGATGCCCGAGCTCACGTTTCTTGACGCTTCGATAATCGCACATCACTGACACCAAGGAAACGTCGCACCGAAATCGTCATGCCGCTCGACCCCGTTCGCCTCACTTCATATCAAACCGCACTCATTTACGCGCCGCAAATCCATTTGCCCTCGGCGTCCACATAGTCGCCGTCGATCCACTTCGAAGATTGCATGACGCCCGATTCATCGAAGTAGTAGCACGAGCCGTTGATCCATTTTCAGCCCGTAGTCATAACGCCGGCATCATACCGACCATTATGGAGACGCCCCCTGGTCAAATATCTACGACGAAAAAAAGCGCGGCGCAGCTAAGAGGAGCCCTGTAATTGTCGACTATTTTCTGCATAGGTGACAATCTGCCCTCCGTAAAACCATGAAAGACTACAATGACTATGCAAATTACTCCGAGAGACGAAACCCCTCCTTCAGGGAGCCATACGAAGAACCCAACAAACCCTAGACAATGGTGAAATATATGCAGTCTTCCAAGCAACGACGCGACTTTATCGACGTGACCAAATTCGCCCTCAGCATTCTGATTGTGGTCATCCATATCAGCCCTATCGAATCCCTAAACCCCGTCTTACGCCCATTCCTAAGAACAGCGGTCCCCTTATTTTTCCTTATTTCCGCCTATCTTTTCTTCAAGAAATATGGGGAAGCAGAAACCATCGAAAAGAAAATCGCTAGAATCGAGCGCTACGTCAAACGCAACCTGCAGCTCTATTTCTTCTGGCTCATAGTATTGGGGTTATGTTTCAAAAAGTGTGTCCTTTTTGATGCCGTCTCGCCAGGTGAGCCCGCATAAACAAGCCTCCCATATTGCCCCGGCCCAATTTCAAGGTGTTTCGGAAAGTGTGTCCGAGATCCCCTTGACACGCCTGGTCAGGCATCATTTTTCGGCAAGGAAATTGCCGAGAGACGGGAACCGGGCGTGAACAATCCGAAATGCCCCACCTGCGGGGCCAAGATGAAGGGCAACGGGAAGACGAAGGCCGGCAGGCGGAGGTGGCGCTGCCCCGAATGCGGGGCGTCGAGCGTGCGCAGGCACGACAACGCCGCGAAAGCCCTCGCGGCGTTCCTCAGGTGGCTGCTGTCCAAAGACGCCATAGCCGACCTCGGGACGAGCAGGGCGACCTTCTGGCGGAAGACGGCGTGGATATGGAGGATCTGGCCGATAGCCCCGGCGACGGGCGAGGTCCACGACGTGGTGTTCCTTGACGGCATCTGGCTGCGCAGGAAGGCCGTGGTGCTCGTCGCGGTCGCTGGCGGCCACGTCGTCGGATGGCATCTGGCGCAAAGCGAGTGCGCGAGCGCGTGGGCGGCGCTGATGCTGCGCATGCCGCCGCCCAAGATGCTCGTCTCGGACGGCTCCCCGGGGCTCGCCAAGGCGGCGTCCGCCGTATGGCCTGGGACGAGGGTCCAGCGCTGCACGTTCCACGCGGCCGGCCAGGTCAAGCGCTGCACGACCCTGAGGCCCAAGATGGAGGCGGGGGTCGAGCTCCTCGGGATCGCCAACAGGCTCATGGGCGCCAAGGACGCCGACTCTGCCGTCGAATGGCTCCTCGAGTACAACGCGTGGTGCGTCAAATGGGCGTCCTTCCTCAAGGAGTTCACCGTGAAGGACGGCAGGAAGGCCTATACCCATGAGCGCCTGCGCAAAGCCAGGCGCAGCCTGAACGGGCTCGTCAGGGAGGGCACGCTGTTCACCTTCGTCGAGATGCAGCGGGAGCACGGCGGGGAATGGCCGTCGACGAACAACGCCGTCGAAAGCGTCAACGCGAGGCTCAGGGACATGCTGCGCCATCACCGCGGCCTGCCGCTGATGCACCGGATAAAGGCGATCTTCTGGTGGTGCTACATGCATACGGAGAGCCCTCTGCCGCCCGCGGAAATCATCCGCGTCATGCCGACCGACGACGACGTGGACGGGCTGTTCGCGGCGGCTTCGCCGGGCAAGGGGCGGGACGACGGCGCGCCCGAGGAGTACGGCGCCGGGATAGTCTGGAGCGAATTCCACATGCCGACGGATTACAGGCAGTGAATAATTAAATCAGACACACTTTTTGAAACATAACCCTAGTATTGCTTATTCCGACGCTCTCTTACAGGCAATGGTTTAGCGACGGCCTCCTCTCCGGCCTTTTCTGGGCCCTTCATTCCTTTTTGTTCGGAAGCACATTCATCGCCTCTTGGTACATTATGGCAAGCATTATTGCCACATTGATCATCGTGGTTGCCTCAAGATACCTTGGAAATAAAACGATTCTGCTGCTTTCAGCGATCCCTTACCTTGCTTGTTGCGCAATGAGCAACTATGGAGCATCACCTTTGGTGGCGCCCCACTACGACACGCTTTGCTACGCATTTGGATCCAATGATTACAACTCGTTCTGGGTTGCCATTTTCTGGATAGCCGCCGGCAAATGCATCGCCGACAATGAACTGCGCCTTTCGAAAGTGAACACTTCTTCCCTTTTGGCAATAATGCTTGTCGGGCTAGGCGCTATCTATATCGAGCAATTCTTCATTCTTGCAAACCAATGGTCCTATGCCGACGACTGCTACCTTGGACTTGCCATCTTCTGCATCCCGGCTTTCATATTGTCTCTGAGGGTCAACGTCAGTTGCAAATATGCGGCATTCTTGCGAAATGCAAGCATTGTCACGTACTGCCTTCATGACAATCTGAACTACGCCATCATGCGCTTTACGCCGTTTTCGCCAACCCCTCTTGAAACCTTCTTCATCGTGCTTGTGGCTTCGTGGCTTCTAACGGCGCTGATAATGAAAATGGAAAAGAACGAACACCTCAGCTGGCTAAAGTATTCCCATTAACTTACCTTGCTGAATATTTCGCCGTTGGGCTCGCTCCCCCAGCGGCGAAACACAAGTTTTCTTGTTCTCGAAAACGAATCGATCATGCATCCCGCAGCACGCATGAAAAACCAGCACAATGCCATTTCGTTTTACAAGCTCGAGCCCTGCTCCAAGCAAAATGCCAAACCGCACTCATTTACGCGCCGCGAATCCATTTGCCCTCGGCGTCCACATAGTCGCCGTCGATCCACTTCGAAGATTGCATGACGCCCGAACCATCGAAGTAGTAGCACGAGCCGTTGATCCATTTCCAGCCCGTAACCATGGCGCCGGAATTCTCGAAATAGTATTTCGAGCCGCCAATAGTACGCCAACCGGTAACCATCTCTGCGGCATCATTGAACCAATACCAGGAACCGCCCAAACCCAGCCAGCCCGTTTCGAACCTGCCAGACGCGTTCGCATAATGCCATGCGCCATTAAGATTGAGCCAACCGGTTTGCATGACGCCCGATTCGTCGAAGAAATAGTACGCAGAGCCAATTCGCTTTAACCCAGTAGCCATGACGCCAGAATCGTCAAACCAGAACCACGCATCGCCGATCTCGCACCAGCCCACGGCCATCGCGCCCGACTCTCCAAAATAATGCCGCACACCGTCAACCGTTTGCCAGCCGGTGGCCATAATGCCCGAATCGCCGAGCCAGAATCGCGAACCGCCCACATTCAACCAACCCGTTTGCATGGCGCCACTGCTCGTATCGAGGTAGTACCAGAAATTGCCTTCCTGCAACCAACCCGTGCTCATGGCGCCCGAAGGGCCCAGATGGTACCACGAGCCTCTGTTCTGCCAACCCGTGAGCATCGCGCCAGACGAATCAAACAGGTACCAATCGGCGCCCACGCGCTGCCACCCCGTGGCCATTCGGCCATCGCCGCCATCGGCGAACCAATAGCGCGAACCGCCCTGGTCAAGCCAGCCTTCGTGCATCGCATACGTGCCCGTATCGAACCAATACCACGAGCCATTGATGGAATTCTTGCCCAGCACAAGCGAGCCCGATGAAGCAGCATAGCGCCAAACCCCGTCGCCCGAACACCAGCCCGTAGCCATAGCGCCCGAGCTCTCGAAGAAATACCCGCTGCCTTGGATTGTTTTCAGGCCCGTTGCCATAGCGCCGCCCGCGTTGGCGTCAAAGTAATACCAGGTTCCCTCGATGCTAAACCAGCCCACTCGCATTGCTCCCGACCAAGAATCGAGATAATACCAATGCTCGTTGGTCCAAAGCCAGCCGGTTTGCATCCAGCCCGACGCGTCGAAGTGGTACCACTGGTCGTCAATCTGTGCCCAGCAGTTCGCGGGATAGCTGCCGTCAGCGTATCGATACCACCATTTCGACCCCGATTTAACCCAATGGTCGCTGTTGATGGGCTCCATATAGGTGTAATTAAGGTCGACCCTTTCACTTATTCCCGGAATAACGCCATAGTCCGAGAACTGCCAAACGCCATTTCCCTCGCTGAAATTCGACATGGGCGCATACGTCAGGCCAATTGACGTATTGTATGCGGCAACCCATTTCGAATAATTGTCGAACACGGGGGATGTGAGGTACGCATTCCACCAAGAAAGGTTCGCATACGTCCCCACGGGATAGCCCGCCGCCGTGAGCTTGTCGAAAAACGCCTGCGCAATTGCGGCGTAATTCTTCCCCACCATTTTCTTATCTTCCATATCGAAATAAACGGGGAAAGCCAGATCGGCGCCCGTAAGGCCTTCGCTCTTGAGCTGGGAAATAACGAAGTCGGCTTCCTTGCTCGCCTCTTCGGGCGACGTGGCCCTTGAATACAGGTATACGCCAAACGGCATGCCGGTCGACAGGCACCCCTGCACATTGTTGTGCCACTGAGGGTCTGCATAGGTGGAGGCGTATCCGCAACGAAGAATCGCGAAATCGACGCCCGCGGTTTTCACCTGGGCCCAATTGATTTTCCCCTGCCATTCACTTACGTCGATGCCTTTATACGCGCCGACGCCGGTGCAATACCCTTTGCTGAACTGGTCAAACCAATTAAATACCGGATAATGGCCATTGGGGTTGGTTTCAATCGAACACGCCATAACGCCATCGGCGGAATCGGCGGAATCGGCGGCCGCTTCCTCGAACGTGCCCAAATTATCGGTGCTCGCACCGCTGGCGCTTAAAACGAGCTCGCCATTAAGGAAGCGCCAGCTGTTCGCCCCATCGGAAAGCTCATCCGCATAAGCGCAGT
The DNA here is from genome assembly GCF_977041755.1 of Slackia sp. NCBI lineage: Bacteria > Bacillati > Actinomycetota > Coriobacteriia > Eggerthellales > Eggerthellaceae > Slackia > Slackia sp. Next base: position 17,910 of record NZ_CDRRGL010000005.1, on the reverse strand, counting down.
TCAACGCGCCGTATGCAAGTAGTGCCATCCACACGCACGCCGCAACAAGAAAACAGGTTTTACGCTTTGCCATGCGCAGCCCCTCCAAAAACCGCCATGCACAGCGAGCGCTCCATCGCACGTGGCGCGAAGAAGTGCCCATGTGCCAATCAATCGTAATCAAACGTGCCCACCCCCAGCTCCACCGCCTTAAGCAGACGGCTTCATTGGGGTACCACGCGCCACCAAAACAGGCAGACAACCGTCGCCTCCGAGCAAATAACGAATAAGAGATTGCGGGAAAGAGGCGCGACACCCCTCCACTCTACCGCATGGGACAACATCGGCAAGAAACGAAAGAGCCCGTGTTAGGCCAAAGACAGGAAAACTCCCCAGCCTTCTCCCATTCAAGAGAGAAAGCCGGGGAGTTTTCGCATTTAGATTGACGGATCAACCGCATGAAACAATTCGAAAATCGGGTTGTGCATTGCCGAAAGGCAAAGGTGAACACCCTTCAGCGAAATGCGCGTACAAGCGGCCGGAGCAAACGCCCCGGCCGCGCGCCGTTCTGAAAACGGTGAAACGCCAGCTAGCTCAGAGAAGACTATGCGCTTTGGTCCCATCGCCCATCGGAGTCGACGTAGGAGCCGTCGATCCACTTGTTCGCCTGCATAGCTCCCGAGCCGTCGAAGTAGTAGCACGAGCCGTCGATCCATTTCCAGCCCGTGGCCATCGCGCCGGAATCGTCGAACCAGTACTTCGCGCCGCCGATCGCCTGCCAGCCGGCCGCCATGACGCCCGAGTCGCCGAGCCAGTACCAGGCTCCGCCTCGATTCAGCCAGCCCGTTTGCATGGCGCCCGAGCCGTCGAAGTAGTAGTACGAGCCGTCGATGACGCTCCAGCCGGAAGCCATGGCCCCCGAGCCGTCGAAGTGGTACCTTTCGCCGCCGATCGTCTGCCAGCCCGTTGCCATCGCGCCGGAGCCGGAGAGGTAATACCAGGCGCCGCCCGTGCTCAGCCAGCCGGTCTGCATAACGCCCGAGCCGCTGAAGTAGTAGTACGATCCATCAATCACGCGCCAGCCCGAGGCCATCGCGCCAGAATCGTCGAACCAATACCAGGAGCCGCCAATCTTTTGCCAACCGGTCTGCATAATGCCGGAGCCAGAAAGGTAATACCACGTACCGCCCAAATTCAGCCAACCCGTTTGCATATAGCCCGAACCATCGAAGTGGTAGTAAGAGCCATCGATGATGCACCACTCGTTCGCGGGATAGCCGCCGTTGTCATACGGGTACCACCAACCGCCAGACCCAGTCGCCCAGTGGCCAGGAAGCGCGATGTAATTACCGGCACTGCGCACAATGTCAAAACCCGTGTACATGCCAGCCCCGCCAAAGCGACCCATTCCAACAATTGTCGCCCGCGCTTTTCCGGGAGCTACATTGTTGTCATAGGTAACGTAGTAGTCGGATCCCTCTTTCAATTCCGAGTCATACCTCGTTACCGTGGGGTGCGGCTCAAGAGCCTTCCCCGTATATTCGAAGGTCGCGCTCTCAAAATCTACTCGAGCAGCCGTCAAATCCTCATGGATCCCGAAGAAATACGGAGCTCCATTCGACGACTTGTACCGAGCGGTACAGCACACATAGTACGTTCCCGGCTCCAGAATACCGAAATGCATCGTCGTGGTTTCATCTGTATTAGGAGTTTCTTCAACAAGATATTTGCCCGTTATCGAATCGACTATCGTGTCGCCGTTCTCATTAACGAGGGCGAACATCAAAGACTTGTTCGTCACTATATCCATCGAAACGGGACCATACTCCGGCAAAGTGAACTCATAGTAATCGAGGTCGAAAGAGCCGAGCGGATTATAGAAGGAACCTGCAACCAAACTTCCCAGTTCGATTTTGGTTGCAACCTCAGGAATCGTCTGCTCTTTTGACGGGGAATTCGGCTCCATCTCATATTGGAAGCGGGCATTATCCCCGAATTTAACAACATCGTACCGGGCCCCTACCGTTCCATAGCCGTATTGGGCGCTACCAAGCAATGTGAAGTAGTACGAACCAGGAGCCAATGCGAAGGAGCCATACGTTTCGCCCGATTTCGGAGACCAAGCGTAGAGAACCTCGCCATTGGAATCACTCAGACTGCACAGAACGGACTTTACGCCCATCAAGACAGTTCCCAGGTAAACCACGCCTCCTTTCGGAAGATCGATTCTGTAGGTCGTTAAACCCATCGTGTCATTCCAGTAAGACGGATCCGATGCAACGCCTTCTTTCAAGACAAAGTCATATTTCATGGTCTTAGGTTTGACCTGGAAATTAACCGTACGCTCACCAGCAAAATTTCCCTTGCCAGTTATCTTCAGAGAAGCTGAACCGACCTTTGTATTGTTTGAATACTCGACGGAGTAGTCCTCACCCTGGACAAGGTGCTTTCCGTTGTAAATCAGGTCGAGAGCATCTTGCATTATGGGCTCGCCGGTATATTCCTTATCCTCAACGCCATCCACTTCAACCAAGTTGATATCCGCGGGCTCAATGTTAAATGAAGATTCCAAATACCCCGAATAGCCAACAAGCCCAGCGCCCATATGCGCCAAAACCTTCGCCGTACCAACGTCCACATTGTTGGAAGCGAAAATATCATATTCTAGACCAGGATCGAGCGCGCGGCCATTGGCATCACGTACGACAACATCGGGAACAATGGGGTCGCCCGTGTACACCAAAGAAGGAATCGCATCGATAGCGCAACCAGAAAGCGACGAGCGCTTCAGCTTATCGACGATATTCACCTCGACAGACACCGTGCCCGAATAACGGCCCATGCCTCGAATAATCACCTTACCCTGGCCCACTTTGTCGCAGTTCTCGTATGAAAGCCTGTAGTCGACATTCTCGACAAAGTTATCCGACGGGAGAAGTTTAGGCTTCGCGGGGGCAAGATATTCATCGCTCTCAAAATCGTAAAGCCCAAGGCCAAGCGACGAGACGTCAAGCGAATTAACGATTCGGAATGACTTCGTTACCGACCCCGAAAGCCCATTAATCCCCTTGACGTTAATATAGCCTGTACCAACAGAAGTGTTGTTCGAGTACGAGAGAGCGTAGTCAACTCCCTCAACCAATTCCTTGCTCGAGCCGCCGACCTTCAAAAACACGCTCACTGAGGGCTCGACCTTAGAACCGGTCAGCAAAAACTTATCGCCGCCATACAAAAACGGCTCACCGCTCAAATAAACCGAGCCATTGCTCGACAGGCTATAAGAGCTCGCATCGATGATTCGGAACGACTCTCGCATTTCCCCCGTATAGTCGCCCATACCCGAAATAACTACGGTTGCAACGCCTTTATTCACGTTGCTTTCGTAACGAAGGGAGTAATCGATGCCTTCCGTCAAATCATTTTGAGCGCCCGAAACACGAACCGAGACCTCGGGTTCCACGGCGGAGCCGGTATAGAACGCTACGCTGTCAACATGCGCAGTTGCTGCACCTTCATTGGAGAGATCAATTTTGTCGACGATGGAAAACGTTGCTTCCGCAGTTCCGACATAATCGCCAATGCCCCGCAGAAGAGCTTTTCCTGTTCCAATGGCGTTATTGTCAGAGTACTCAACGGTGTAATCTACGCCCTCGCGAAGGGAAACACCCGCGTTCTTCATCACGAGATACACGCGAGGAGTAATCGGGGCGCCTTTATAGACAAATTCTTTTCCGTATATAAGAGGCGAGCCATCGGCAATACTTGCCGCGCCAATGCGGAAATTCAATCGAAGCTCACCAGTGTAAGCGCCCTTTCCGGACACAACGGCAACGCCCGTTCCAACGTGGTCGTTCGATTCATACGTTAGATCGTAGTCAACGCCCTGCACAAGAGAATTGCCGCCGAACGAAACAGTGACAGCCGGAGTCGCCATGCCATTGACGAGAACGCTATCTTCGACGCTCACTTCGTCTGCCTCGCTCAAATCGCGAAGAGAAGAATCGCCCAACTCGCTAGATGAACCAGCGTCTGAAGTCACCTCGGCACTATAGACGCCCTTTTTGCCCGAGGGAATATCGACAAGACTGAATATGTTGCCAGATTGGTCAACCCAGTTTCCCGTCCATCCCTCAATCTGAGAAGGCTCCAAAGCCACTGCGCACAGATCAAAGCCGTCGCCAACTGATATTTGTCCGAGATTAGAACAAGCTTCGAATATAGAGGTCGTCTTTGTCGATTCCGAAGCAACGAACGAGGAGATATCGAGCGACGCCAACGAGGAGCAGCCATAAAACATGGCCTCCATGTTCTTTGCCGCAGACGTATCCCAGCCAGAAACATTTAGAGATGTCAACGAGGAGCAGAGCTCGAACATACATCCCAAATCAATCGCAGATGACACGTCAAGATTCGACACATCCATCGATTCGGCAGAAGAAAGCTGAGCGAAGAGCCCCCTCGAATACTGCGATGCCTTAACGCCCTTTGAAACGTAAACGCTCTTTATATCCTGACGACAGCCATCATCGCACCAGGGCGCGACAGCGGAGTCAAACGAATCGGGCAATGCTCCGAAATCCGCTCCACCCTTAGGGCGAATCGTCAGGCAGCCATCGGCATCCACCGCCCATTCGCAGTCGCCCCAAGATTGCCACTCGCTACTCTGGTCCGATTCGCCAGGCAAAACAGCACTGGCGGCATCGATTGGCGAACTGGTATTCGCGGAAGACGTACCCTCGATCTGCGCGGCTCCGTTTTCTTCGGCCCCAGCTTCATCAATTGAAGTCGCGGCATCATCGGCTTGCGCTTCTATCGATGACGATTCTGCACCTCCTTCTCCACTCGTAGTCGCGCCTTCTTGCGCCATCGCTGGCGTAACAGGACACAGACCCACTGCAAGTACGACCGCCATCGCACCCTTAAGTGCGCGGCTCCCCAGGTAGTCGGCCTTTTTCATAGACCCTCCTATCAAGCAATAGCCTACCCTTTCGTTCTATTATCCCCCCACATTTTAAAAAATTGTTGCGCAACATTTTGCGGAGCCCCTGCCCCTCTGTGCGCGATTTATGTGCTCCGCTATCCCGTGTTCGGTTTTTGTGCTACACTTTCGAAATCCGAACAAGAGAGAGAATTCCCATGGCACTTACCCATAACCAATTCAAAGTCATCAACGCCCTGTCGCAAACGGCTGGGCTCACGCAGCGCGAAATCGCCGAAACCACGGGCATGGCCTTGGCTACGGTGAACGTCGCCATGAAGGAATGCGCCGAGGAAGGCCTCCTCGAAGACGGCCGCCTTACGGCCAAGGGCATGGCGGCGCTCAAGCCTTACGCCGTCGACAACGCGGTTATCCTGGCCGCCGGCCTTTCCAGCCGCTTCGCCCCCATCTCGTACGAGCGCCCCAAGGGCCTGCTCAAGGTGCGCGGCGACGTGCTCATCGAGCGCCAAATTAAACAGCTCAAGGCCGCTGGCGTGAACGACATCGTGATCGTGGTCGGCTACAAGAAGGAATCGTTCTTCTACCTCGAAGACAAATACGGCGTGAAAATCGTCGTCAACCGCGCCTACGCCGAGCGCAACAACAACAGCTCGCTCATGCTCGTGCGCGAGATTCTGGGCAACACCTACATTTGCTCTTCCGACAATTACTTCGAGGAAAACCCCTTCGAAAGCCACGTGTGGAAAGCGTACTACTCCGCCGAATACTCCGAAGGCCCCACGAAGGAATGGTGCATGCAAACCAAGTCGCATGACCGCATCTCGAAGGTGACCATCGGCGGCAGCGACGCCTGGTACATGATCGGCCACGCCTACTTCGACCGTGCGTTCTCTGAGCACTTCCGCGAAATTCTGGAAGCCGAATATGATCTGCCGCAAACGCGCGACAAGCTCTGGGAGAACCTCTACATCGAGCACCTCAACGAGTTCGACATGACCATCCGCCGCTACGAGAATCCCATCATCCACGAGTTCGACTCCCTCGATGAACTGCAGGAATTCGATCCGCTGTTCCTGGAAAACCTCGACAGCGAGATTTTCGACAACATCGTCGCCGTGCTTGGCTGCGAGAAATCGGAAATCCACGACGTGTACCCGCTGAAGCAGGGCATCACGAACCTGAGCTGCCACTTCGCTACCAACGATGGCGAGTGGGTCTACCGCCACCCCGGCATTGGCACCGAGCTGCTTATCGACCGCAACGCCGAGAAGGCCGCGCTCGAAACGGCCGCCAAGCTCGGCCTCGACGACACCTTCGTGTTCGAGAACCCGCGCCGCGGCTGGAAGATTTCGAAGTTCATCGTCAACTGCAAAAACCTCGACGCCCACAATAGCGAACAGCTCGACCAGGCCATGCGCATGGCGCGCAAGCTGCACGAGTCGAACGCCAAGGTCGAGCGCAGCTTCAGCTTCTACGACGAAGGCCGCAACTACGAGCGCTCGCTGCTCGCCCGCGGTCCCATTAGCGTGAACGACTGGCAGGAAATGAGCGACCAGGCGGCCAAGCTCAACGAGTACCTCGTGGCCGACGGCGGCGAGCCCGTGCTGTGCCACAACGACTTCTTCGGCCTGAACTTCCTCATCGACGAAGACGGCAGCACGAGCCTCATCGACTGGGAATACGCTGGCATGGGCGACTACGCCAACGATTTTGGCACCTTCTGCGTATGCGAGCAGCTCAGCGAAGATGAAATGCTCCGGGCGCTCACCAGCTACTTCGACCGCACCCCCACCGACGTCGAATGGCGCCACAACCTGGGCCAGGTCGGCATGGCGGGCTGGTGCTGGTACGCCTGGTCGCTGCTTAAGGAAAGCGAAGGCGACAACGTGGGCGAATGGGCATATATCTATTACCGCCACGCCAAGACGTATTTGAAGAAGGCACTCGACCTCTACGAAGCAGCCGGCAAGTAACCGCGCCGGCACAACGAAAACACGTACGTTATCGGTCAGGAGAAGACATGCAGCAGGATATCGCGGCCCTTCGCAAACAAAGGCACCGCTCGTTTATGATGAAGGGCGTCGCCTTCGCCGTGGCTTCGGGCATTTGCTACGGTCTGTACACGGCGTTTCTTACCTTGGGAGAAACCCAAGGCGTGTGGGGCGCATGGTTCGCGGGCGAGGCCTGGAACGGCAACGCCCCGCTAAGCGCGTTCGCCATCACCTTTACCCTTGCCGCACTCGCAGCAGGCCTCAACGACCTGTTCAGCGGCCTGTGGTCGCTCGTTATGTGCGCCAAGAACGGCCAGCTCGGCGACCTGCGCAAAACCATCGCGACCAAGCCAGGCCGCGTCATGATGCTGTGCGCCGCCATTGGCGGGCCGTTCGCGACCATCGCCTACGTGGTTGCACTCAACTCGGCGACCGCCGCGGGCAACCCCGGCGTCATCGTGCCCATCGCGGCGCTCAACTGCGCCATTGGCGCCGTGCTCGGCCGCATTCTGTTCAAGCAGAGCCTCGGCGCGCATAAAATCGCCGGTGTGCTCGTGTGCCTGGCCGCCGCCGCCGCGATTGGCGGCACGAGCTTCGCGAACATGGGCCCCGAAGCACTGTTCGGCTGCCTGTTCGCCTTCCTGGCCGCATTCGGCTGGGGCTTCGAGGGCTGTGTGGCCGGCTTCGGCACCGTGCTCATCGACTACCGCATCGGCATCGCCATTCGCCAGCTTACCGCGGGCCTGCTCGAGCTCGTCATCGCCTTCCCCGTTCTCGCCGCCTTCGGCGGTGACATCGCCAGCGTGCCCACGATTCTCGCAGGCGCCATCACCGACCCGGCCATCGTGATCTTCGCCATTTCGGGCCTGTTCGCGATGCCCGCGTTCTCGTTCTGGTACAAGGGCAACTCCATGTGCGGCACCGCCCTGGGCATGGCCTGCAACGGCATGTACGCCTTCTGGGGACCGTTCTTCATTTGGATCGTTCTGGGCGTGCTGAACATCGGCGGCATGTCAGCCGACTATCCTCCCCTGTCAATCATGCAGTGGGTTGGCGCGCTCGTCATGGTCGCAGGCATCTTCCTGATTGCCGTGAACCCCGCCGATCACCTGGCAAAACGAAAGGAGCAGAACAATGAAGAATAATCTGCCGCCCCTTTACTACGCCATTATTGGGCAATTCAAAGACGATGCCGAGCATTGCGCCGCCGACATCGTGACCGCGCTCGAGAGCGACTACGCGGGCTACAAGCTGCTCACCAACAAAGACGTTGAGGAAGCCCTTGCAACCGCGAAAGAGAACGGCATTCTCGACGAAACGCGTGCCGACCTCGACGACAACGGCCAACTGCGCGTCTTCTACCGCATGAGCGTTTTCGGCGGCGTTATGGTGAACCAATACCTCTAGCCCCGAAAAAATACAAGCCGCCCAGGGCGAATGCCTTCGGACGGCGCGCACGAAAAAGTCCCGCCGCGAGCAAACCCGCGGCGGGACTTTTGCTTTGAGTCGATAAAGCCGCCCGGCGCTCAATCATTCGATGCGATTGGGACGCTCGTTACTCAATCGCGACGGCTTGGCTGTCCATCATTTGCCACGTCGAGAAAAAGACCTTCGCATCCCTCGTCACGTCGCCCGAAATGGAATCGGAAACGTACACGATGCCCTCTTCATCATCGTAGCCCTTCAGCACGACCGCATGGTTTCCGCCCCACAAGCCGTAGCTGTGGCCGTTGTACCACGAAGCCGCATAGCGCCCGCCGGGGTATCCGCCCCATTCGGTATTCCATACCTCAATCGGCTGGCCACACGACAGGCGGCTCTTCAAAGCAGGAATAGAGCTGAACGACACGTCCACGGCGCGCAGGGAGCTTCCCGCAGCGCTCAAGTAGTTGTTGCCCGCAATGACGATTGCGGGGGCCACGCAGCCGTTGAACCCACCCGTTCCCGTGAACGGATCGCCAGCGAACGCCGTCACGAAATTATTGCTCCAGCTGAGCGGAAGATAGTGACCCGCGATAGTCGTCTTCGAAAGGCCGAACCCGTAGTAATTCAGAAGGTTCGTGAGAGCAACCGATTCGCAACCCGTCGGCAACTCTGGATACTGCATGTAGCACGGAACGTCGACCCATGCGCCGACCATCGCGCCCGACGAGCTGAACTTGTAATCGACCGAGCCGACGTACTGCCAGCCGCCGCACGCCATATACCCCCACGAGTTGAAGTAATACCAGTTTCCGTCAACATAATTCCAGCCTGTTTGCATGGCGCCAGAATTGCCGAGCAAATACCAATGGCCATCCCAATACAGCCAGCCCGTTTGCATGATTCCCTGGTCGTTGAGGTAATACCACGTGCCATCAAGCTCTTGCCAGCCCGTGAGCATAAGCCCCTCGTCCGAGAACAGGAACCGTTTGCCATCGAGCTGAACCCAGCCGGCAAAAGGCAGGCCGTCTTCACCGGTCACAATAATGCCGTCGGCCGACTGCACGCCCTTGCACAGAATCGCGCCGGAGGAACCTGCATAGAACGCTTGGCCATCGCCATCCACGACCCACCTGTTCGACGCCATGGCCCCAGAAGCGTCGTCGAAATAATATTCGACGCCATCGAGCTCAACCCAGCCCGTCTGCATGGCATACGTTTCCTCGTCAAGGTAGTATCGGCAGCCGCCATCGGACAGCCAGCCGCTCTGCAGCACGCCCGAATCCGAGGCGTAATACCACGCTCCGTCAAAGAAGAACCAACCCGAAGCCATGGCGCCATTCGAGTAAAAACCATAGGGGGTGCCGTCGATTTCGCATGGGCCGTTCGCCATTGCGCCAGTCTCGCGGTCGAGCCAATACCACGTGTCTCCCTCAAGCAGCCAGCCGCGCTCGAGCACGCCCGTCGGCCTCAAGGAATACCATGCCCCATCAATCCAGCGCCATCCAGTGGCCATAGCTCCCGACGATTCGTCGAAATAGTAAGCTGCGCCATCGAGTTCGAGCCAGCCCGTTTGCATGGCGCAGGTTTCCCCATCGAAGTAGTACCATATATCGCCGATCTCCAGCCAGCCGCACTCGAGCATACCCGACGGCCTTGCGTAATACCACAGCGATGCCTCGGAGTCATACGACCAGCCAACCGTCATAGCACCCTCGCGAGCACCCGAATCGACAAATCGGTACATGCAGCCATTGCATTCAACGACACCCGTCGCCATAAGATGGGTGGTGGGGTCAAACCAGTACCACGTATCGCCGAGCTTAAGCCACCCCTCACAAAAGGAATCCTGGTTATCAGACGTAAGGTAGACCCAGCCGTCTTCGGTTTCGTTCCAGCCCTTCGCATATGTCGGATGAGACGAATCGGGCGACTGCGAATCAGAGCCAGCGCCTTCAGATTCGCCAGTCGATGGCGTATTGGACTCCGGATCAGCTGCCGACGCGCCGGTTCGTTCGGAAGAGCCCGTGTTTAACCCCATGGAAGAATTCAACGATACGTCCGCGGTATTCTCAGACTGAACCGCGTGTGGGGCATTAGACGCTGCACTATTCAGGGACGCATTATCCGCCCAGCAAAGCTGGCATGGAACGAGAAGCGCGATTCCCATGAGCAGCGCCGCTTTTCCGTATTTCAAAATCTTGCTCGATTCTTGCACTCTTTTTCAACTCGATGCTTGCGGCGATAATTCTAGCAATGATTCACCCAGGTAACATTTTTTAACAAGAAAGAACGGGGGGCGGTCAAAATTGACCGCAAGAGCCACACAGAAAACGGGCCCGCGCCTTTCGACGCGATGCCCGCAATAAGGCGAAACGCCCTTCGTTCCTTGGAAAATCAAAACCCCAAAGCACTACTCAAGAGGAACGCCGTTGTACCAACCCCATTTCGGAGAATACGTCGTTGTGTAGTAGCTGAGCCATTCGTCGAGCGGCATCGTGCGAATACGGCCGATATTGTCCATAACGGTGTTGTTGCCCACATAGATGCAAATGTGGCCCCAAATCGAACCCGCATACGTATGAGTATGGGACGGAACGGCGATGATCATACCGACGCGAAGTTCGCTCAAATTATCGAGACCGCAATAAGCGTAGAACATGTCGTCGGCATCGTAGTCGTTATTGGGGAGCAATTGACCCTGACCAATACGATTGAATACCAAGGCAACCCATTCCGAACAAAGCCCTGGCCCCGGAGTGGGAACCGCACTACAGACAACAACGAGCTGTCGTTGCATGTCGGTTGTCGCCGATGGTTCCGCTTCAAGCATCGCCCCATCGCCGCCAAACTGATAGTAGTGAGAATCGATGGTATGCCATCCCGTCACCATCGCCCCCGACGATGCAAGGTAATACCACTTTCCTGCATCCTTAAACCAGCCGGTGAGCATAGCTCCATCAGAGCCGAAGTAATACCAGGCGCCGTTAATGTACTCCCAACCAGTGTCGTATGCGCCGTTTTCGTCGAAGTGGAACCAGCTCGACCCGAGCAATTCCCAGCCTGCAAACGAATCGCCGTTTTCTTTCTTCAAAACGACGTCGCCGTTTTCGTCGTACTTCGCATAGTAATCAACCGCACCGGAAGCGGACGCGTGCGCCGCCCTTCCGTCTTCGAACTCGAACCAGCAGCTCGACTCCATGCGACCGCTGTCTTGGAACTTATACCAAGCACCGCCGATTTGTTGAATGCCGACAACCATGAGCCCTTGTTGCTCGGGGTCGAGCCAATACCAGCCGCCCTTGGCAAGCCAGCCCGTTTGCAGCGCGCCAGACGGCTGCGCATACACCCAACCGTCGTCGCACAGCACCCAACCAGTTTTCATGGCCCCGCTGTCGTCGAATGCGTACCACGAGCCGCCTATCTCTTCGCGGCCCGTCGCCATAACACCAGAACCAGCGAGGTAATACCACGTTTCGCCTTGCAGAACCCAGCCCGTTTGCATGGCTCCCGAGTCGTCGAGCAGGAACCACTCATCGTCAACCTTTTGCCAACCCGTAAGCATTTCCCCGTCTTCAGCGAAAAGGTACCACGAGCCATTAACCCATGCCCAGCCGCTCGCCATGGCGCCTGAGCCGTTAAGCCAATACCAGGTGCCAAAGCGACACAGCCAACCCGTTTGCAGCGCGCCAGACGAGTTCGTGAAATACCAGGTGCCGCTATCGTTCACCCAGCCGGTGCGCATGTCCCCAGTTTGCGGGTCGAGATAATACCACGACCCTCCGACGAACGCCCAGCCAGAAGCCACTACGCCATTCGGGTAGGAATACTGCCATGCTCCATTGAGAATGTACCAGCCCGCATACATATAGCCCGCCGAATCGAAGCGGTACAGAGCACCGTCTACCTCCAAGATGCAACTCGTTGGGTAGCCGCCATCGTCATAGGCATACCACCATCCAGTGCCGTTATGCTGCCACGATCCGGGAAGCGCGATTCGATTGCCTTCACTTTTCACGATGGCGAACGGCACGCGTGCCTCAAAGCCGGCATAATCGCCAAGGCCTCCGATGAGCACCGAAGCCTCGCCGGGAACGACGTTATTCTCATACGAAACGACGTAGTCACGGCCTTCGACAAGCGACCGCTCGCCATCGCGCACCGTGACCTGCGGGGTGATCGCGACGCCAGTATATTCAGCCGAAGTGCTCTCCAACTCACATAGCACCTGTTCAAAAGACGGCTGCACTTCTTGCGGCTCTTTTCCTTCGGCCTGCGCCCCATTCGCTTCCGCAACGGCAAACGCCGCCTCGTCGCCAGCCTGCTCTGCGCCGACGAGCGATTCGGCAGGCTCTACGGAAGCGCTTTGCGCCCATGCCACACCTGGAAGCAACGTCAGCGACACCACCGCCACAAGAGCCAGAGGACACGCCGCCCTATGCATCTTCTTCATGCTTTGCCCCTTCTTTACCGCATGAGGATTACCCAAGACGGGCCATCACTCACAAATTCAGAAATGCTGTTACCCATGCCTCCGAAAGAATGCCAAAAACGGTTCTCGTACGGAGTGTCGCCCCAGAAAAATCCAATATGGCAGTCCGTCGAATACGGGTTGAACGGATAGAAAAATACCAAATCGCCTTTGCGAGCCTCGCCGCTTGCGAGCAATTCCGAGACGCTGCTGAACTGCAACACCGTAGCTCCGCTGTCAAGAGCATAGCCATACCAACGGTATGCATTGCAGAAGCTCCCACGGCCCGGACCCCCCGGCCATGGCGAGTTCGATTGGTCGTTCGCAATCTTCGACAAATCGCCACCGGCCTTCGCATAGGCATGCGACACGAAACCGCCGCAATTCATTCCGGTGAATCCATCGCTTCTCGGTTCCCCATTGGGATACGTGCAGCACACAGGACTTAAGGATGTATCGTAGCGTGTGCCAAGATAGTAGGAATCGTTCTCGTGAGAAATCAGCTGTTCGAGCAAACGCTGCCTACTTACGCCCAAGACGGAACCGGACGCGTCGACCCACACGCCCGAAGCGCTAAACCATGAGCAGGTTCCGTCGCAATCGTACCAACCGGAAGACGCCATGCGTCCCGTTGCCTCATCGAGCCAGTACCATGCAGAGCCGTAATGCAGCCAACCCGTTTGCATAGCGCCGCTCGAATCAAGGTAATACCAGGCACCACCCCAGCTCAGCCAGCCCGTACACATAGATCCCGAGTCGTTGAAGAAATACCACGCCTCTCCGCATTGTTTCCAGCCCGTCGCCATAGCGCCCGAGTCATCGAAGAAATACCACGAGCCCGATATTGAGCGCCAGCCGGTCGCCATTGATCCATCGGAATCGAGCCAGTACCACGACGAGCCGTCCCAGTACCAACCTGTTTGCATTGCGTAATCGGAATCGAAGAAGCAATGCGAATCACCTATGCGCACCCATCCCGATTGCAGCTCGCCATCGGCATTCGCGTAAAACGTTTTTCCGTCGACGGAGAAGAACCCGGGGAGAGCCTGCTCCCACGAATCACCGCGCACGGTGCTTTGTGGCCCGCCCTGCACCACAGGAGCGCCCGAAGCATTTTTGCCCGCGACGAAAATCACAGCGCCGTTCGATTTAAGCAACGCCAAGCCCTCGCCGCAGGGAGCCCATCCGGACATCTGAATCGCGCCATTGGCCAAGGCGTAGTAGCGGTCGCCATACGCCTCGAATTCCCCAGTCGCCATCGCGCGGGTTTCGAGGTCGAGCCAATACCAATGGGACCCGTCCCAATACCAACCCACGTCAAGCGCGCCCGATTCGGCGGCATGGTACCAGACGCCATCGACAAGAGCCCAGCCAGTTTGCATGGCGCCCGACGCGCCCATGGCGTAGAGGCTCGAACCATCGTTCACCAGGCCCGTCGCCATAGCTTTCGTCGAGGGATCGAGCCAATACCACGCGCCCCATTTATGCAGCCACCCGCTCTGAAGCTCGCCAGAAGAATCGGCATAATACCAGGTGCCGCGGTCATAAGCCCAGCCGAAAGCCATAGCGCCCGATGCGCCGAAGCAATACGAGCCCGAACCGCACTGCGTAGCACCCGTGGCCATAATACCGGTTTCGGGGTCGAGCCAGTACCAATTCGAGCCGTCAAGCAGCCAGCATCGCTCCATTGCTCCCGATGCGTTGAAGAAACGCCAGCCATCATCGCACGCAACCCAGCCGAGCCTCATGGCGCCATAAGGAATGGAGGCATCGTCGCCGGCGTTCAGGAGATAGCGCCCACCTGCGCATTCCGTAAGGCCGACGGCCATGACGCCCTCGTTATCGAACCAATACCAAAAGCCCCCTGTATACAGCCACCCTTTGGCTGGGGCAGAGTTTCGGTAGTAGAACCATTGGTTAGAAGCCGCGTCGTATTCCCAGCCATTTTCGGGATGCGACGCTTCGGGCAATACCGGGGCGTCGGCAGACGCCTCGACCGCAGGTTCACCGCTTGCACTCGAAGAGCACCCTTCCGACGCATAGGCCGCCGGAGCCAGCTCACATGCCAAAACTAAAACGATGGCGCCCACCCAAACACGAGCAGAGGTCGCCACCTCTAAACACGAAGTACGAATTACGTTCACCGAAAAGAGCCTTTCAATCTTACAAACGCATTGTAAGACAAATCGATAGGGGCCCTCCATAAAAAGAGCCTCAAATACTTCGCTTAGGGAATCCATTTCCCATCAGGCCCAATACGATACCCGTCAATCACTGTATTCGTCGCCATGGCGCCATCGGACAAGAAATAAAAATCGCCCATCCAGCAATTCGCTTTCATGACGCCCGATGCGCCGAAGCAATACCACGACCCCGCGATAGAACGCCATCCCGTCGCCATTGTGCCGTCGGAATCGACCATTCCAAAGTGCCCATCGCTCTCGATAAGAATCGCATCCATGTATTCAAACGGCAGAATATAAATGCGGGCACTGCCGCTCGCCTCACCGGACTGCGCCAAAGCGACATTCGGGCAAAAAAAGAGCGCTGGCGCACATCAACGCGCCAGCGCACAACAAGCCGAAGAGCGGCATCACCCGCTTCGAAATCGAAACATCCATTGAGCTACTTCCTTCAACGATGGCCTTCCGCATGCCTAAACGGCAGCTCCATCATTGTCGGCGCCCTCCAAAATATAAGACATGGTCAACTTTGCTAATTGTACGTCACGACTTTCGTGCCATAGGGAATGTTGTCATAAATCCATTTTGCATTCTGAATTTCCAGACGCACACACCCGGCCGATGACGGAACGCCCATGGTCGGATCCATGATTCGGTTGCTGTTGACGTAGTACGGGGAGGAATGGAACAGGTAGTCACCGTAGAACTGCGTGTAGTAATAGCAGGTGTAGCCATGGCCGAACGAGTAGCCCTTGCCGAACACCTCATACTCGCCGATGACCGTCGGCGTTCCAGCCCTTCCTGTAGAGCACACATAGCGCCTGTTCAAATCCCAATTGCCCTGTGAACCGTAGTAAATGCTCGTGACGCACCGGGACGTATCGACCAGAATGAGCCAGTTCGTGCGGCTCGCGTAGCTTTGGGCCTTCGCATTCATTGAATCGGAAATCCAAACGCCGTTCGAATTGAAGCAATACCAAGAGCCATCGATCCACTGCCAACCCGTAGCCATGGCGCCATTGCCGTCAAACCAATACCAGGCGTCGCCCGAAGCGAACCAGCCGGTTTCCATGCGACCAGACGCGTTCGCGTAATACCACGTGCCATTCACATCGATCCAGCCAGTTTGCATGGCGCAGCTGCTCTCGCTGAAGTAGTACCACGAGCCGCCATCGTAGAGCCAGCCAGTTTCCATGCGACCGGAGGCATTTGCGCAATACCACGCGCCTCCAACGTAAAGCCAGCCAGTCTCGATACGGCCAGAATCGTTCGCATAGTACCAGGAGCCGTCGACATCGATCCAACCGGTCTGCAGGGCGCCACTCTTGTCGAAATAGTACCAAGCGCCATTGTCGTCCAACCAGCCAGCACGCGCGCAGCCATTTTCGTCAAAGTAGTACCACACGCCGCCAAACTGCTTCCAGCCCAACGAGGGCGCATGAGTTTCGGGATCGATGTAGAACTTGCAACCGCCCAGCTCCACGAAGCCGGAAGCGGGCTCAAGCACGCCATCGGCATTCGGGACATACAGCACGCCGCCGTCAAGCTTGCCGCAAAGCGCGCCATCGACGCCCGCAAAAACTGTCGTTCCATCCTCGGTGGTCACCCATTGGCGCACGGCAATTTCACCAGAGTCACTTGCGAAGTAGTTCGACCCGTCGACCGAGAAATATCCCGTAGCCAACTTAAGGCCACATGCGGGGTCAAGATAGTAGAAGTTTCCGTTTGCGGAAAGCCAGCCCGAATGAGCCGCGCCCGAAGCATCGGCGTAATACCGGTCGCCGCCATCGAGAATCCAACCCGTGGCCATGGCACCGGAAGCGTCAAAATAGTAGCGCGTCGACGAGATGTCGCTCCATCCCGTTGCCATAGCGCCATGTGCCGAGGGGTCAAGCCAATACCACGTGCCGCCAAGCTTCAACCAACCAGTCTCGGGCTGGCCATCGCGACCGTAATACCACGTTCCGGCATACGAGACCCAACCGTCAACCAGGCCATATTCGCCAAGCAAGTAGTCTTGTTCATCAATCGTAACGCACCCCTGCGCCATAGCGCAGCCATTATCGGGATCGAACCAGTACCATGCGCCGCCGATCAATTCCCAGCCGCCAGCCATATGGCCTGAAGCCTTCGCGTAATACCAAGCACCGCCGTCATAAAGCCAACCCGTAGCCATGGCGCCCTGGAAGTCGCCGCCCTGCGCCAAGTAATAGCGAGAACCCGAAAGCTCTATCCAGCCCGTAGCCATTTTGCAGCCCGCCGAGGAATCGAACCAGTACCAGTGGCCGTTGATATATTCCCAGCCCGAGACGAGCGCTCCATTGCGCACGAAATACCAGTCAGAGCCAACAGCGTTCCACCCCTCGCTATACGAGGGCTGTTCGCCTTGCTCGCCAGAATCGCCCTGGGTCGCTTCGTTTGTCGCCAGCTCGCCGGCAGGCTTGGCCTGCGACGCACCGACCGGCTCTTGCGAAGGCGCCGCAGAGGAAGCGGCCAAAGGAGCCTCTTCCTCGAACCGATCGGCAAGATTCGCGGAATCAACCGCTTTCTGTTCGAGCGCATCGGCGACCTGGCCACCACACGCGTCGGCGTCGAGCGCGAACGCCGCGCTTGGCACGGCGACGGCAAACGCCGCCGCAGCGAAAAGCGAAATGATTTGGGATTTCTTCATTGTAAAGCTCGTTTCGGAATAGGCATTAGCTTAGGCGATTATACCAAGAGAGGCACCAAGTCGCCTTGATGCCTCTTCTGTTCGCGGCCATGTTTGCCGCGACTGGATACTGTTCGCCGAGTTCGGAAGGACTAATCTTCCTGCTCCACGTAAATGCCCTCTTGCTTAAATACCGTAGCGAAGGTCTTGAAAAAGATCTTCACGTCAAGCAAGAACGACAAATGGTCGACGTAATACACGTCGAGGGCAAGCCT
>NZ_CDRRGL010000004.1:0-58438 GCF_977041755.1 Slackia sp. | reverse complement strand
AGTCAATGCGCCAACCCGCATTGTTCTTGCGCGCATTGAAGCGATAGCTCCACCACGAATACGCGCCCTCCACATCGGGATGCAGCGTGCGGAACGTATCCACAAACCCCGCATCAAGCAAATCGGTGAACTTACCGCGCTCCTCATCGGAAAAGCCCGCATTGCCGCGGTTCGTCTTGGGATTCTTCAAGTCGATTTCCTCATGCGCCACATTGAAGTCACCGCACATGACAACGGGCTTCGGATGCGCGACTTCACCGGCCCCCGTTCGCGGAAGCTCGGCGACGCACACATGCCCCTCGCCTGCCGCCTGAGCTTGCACAGGCACGCCCGCAGGAATCACGCCGGCCTCAAGCCCCTTGCAGAAATCACGAAACGCATCATCCCAGGCCATGCGATGGTCTATGCGGGCCAAGCCATCTTGCGCGTTCGGCGTGTAGACATCAACGAGCCAAAACTCAGGGAACTCCAACGCCACAATGCGCCCTTCGGTATCAAGCTCGGGCACTCCCAAACCATGAAGCGCGCGCAGCGGTTCGCGGCGCGTAAAAATCGCGGTGCCTGAATAGCCCTTCTTCTCGGCATAGCTCCAAAACTGCAGGTAGCCAGGAAGATCAAGATCGATCTGACCCTCTTGCAATTTCGTCTCTTGAAGACAAATCGCATCGGCGTCCAAATCGAGCACTGAGTCCTCGAAACCCTTCTTCACCGCAGCTCGCAGGCCATTCACATTCCATGAAACCAAACGCATGACGCGCACTCCTCTTCAAAAACGAAAAACGGGCCGGATAACCCAGCCCGTCAAGTGTAGCAGTCCGGCCGTGCGCGGCACACCGCGCCACGCATCTTCCGAATTCGTTTATTTCTCCTGCTCAGTGCCCTTCTTTTTGGAAAGCCCAAGCTTTGCCGCGATATGCAGAATGCGGTCGTGCTGCCAAATCGCAAGAATTCCGATAACCGCCGCGATGCCGAACAGAATGGCGCTTTGGCCGTAATCTCCTTCGATAAGTCTATCGGCGCCAAGCGTGCTAATGAGCACGCCGGGGATGCGCCCGACATTCGCGAGCACCACAAAGTTGCGCATGCTCATATTCGTAAGCGGAACCAGGTAGGTGAACACGTCTTTCGGCAAACCAGGAATGAGAAACAGGATGAACACCATAACATCGAGCTTTTCAGAATTCTCGAAGCGTTCAAGCTTGTTCATCCACTTCTCGGGAATCATCGCGCGAACGAACGGCGCGCCGAGCTTATGCACGATTGCGAAAATGAAGGCGCTCGAAATCACGGCGCCCACAATTACGACGAGGGCGCCAATCCATGGGCCATACATCATGCCGGCCGCGATTTGCACGACTTCGCCGGGAATGAACGCCACCACGATTTGCAGAAACTGGAAGGCGAGCAAAATAAACACGCCGCCGACGCCCGCGTTGCGCACATCTTCAAGCACGCGCTGCAAACCGTCAGGCTCGGAAAGTTCAGAAATCCACGGCGCGATAAGCACGCACACGCCCGCCATGAGCACAAAGAACAATCCCAGGCCTACCAATTTGAAAATATCGGCCTTGGTCAGGCGAGCAAGAGAGGGGCGCTCGGAAACGGGAACTTCGTACTTTTCGTTAAAGGCTTCCTTTTTCGCTTCGTATTTCTCGCGATGCTCTTCGCGCTTTTCCTGAAGCTCCTCGCGCTTTTCCTGAAACTCTTCTTTTTTCAGAGCAATCTTGCCGGTCATGCCCGACGAATCCATCGCCATCTGGTTCACCTAGTTTCATCAAAGCGCCTCACCCAAACGCATTGACGCCATTGTGACGCAAAAGACGGTGGCGCCAGGCGAAAAACCCGAATGCCACCGTCTTGCCGTAATTTCGTTAGGTTGCCGTAACAATCGATGCGGATTAAGACGAATGCCGCCAGAACGGAACTCGTTCGACTGGGCTACTCGCCCTTCGCCGCCTTGTCGAATTCGCTCTTGAACGCGGCGAACATACCTCCTATGCCAGGATCTTTGCGAGAAGGCTCCTCGTCGGCATCTTCGTCATCGTCTTCGCCTTCGTCTTCATACTCGCCATCGTCTTCGTCTTCGTACTCGTCGTCATCGGGCTCTTCGTATTCACCCTCGTCGTCGGCCGCTTCGGCAAGCGCCTCGCCCTCGATGTCGACCGCTTCGTCGTACTCTTCCTCGACGTCTTCCTCAAGATCTTCGTCGCCGGCCTTGGCCTTATCAAATTCTTCTTTGAAGGCGGCAAACATGCCCTTGGTTTTCGATTCGCGCTCGGCGACCTCTTCGCCCACTTCGGTCTCTTCGCCCGCAGCAGCCTTGTTGAACTCTTCCTTGAATGCGCCAAACGCGTCTTTAGTCGCGCTCACTTGGCGACCAACGCCTTCGGCGCCCTCTTTCACCGCAGCGCCCGCAGCAGCCGTCGCGGCCTCAACCTTGGGCTTTGCGGCATCAGCCGCTTCCTTGGCGGCGGCGGCCGTTTCCCGCGCGCGAGCTCCGGCCTTCGCCGTGAATTTGCCAGCCGCCTCGGCCCAACCGCCTTCGGGAGAAAGTTCCCACACGTTGTCGGAAACCAAAATCGCGCCCTTGAACACGACCTCTTCGCCCGCTTCGCGCGAATCTTCCTTCACGGCCAAATCGGCACCCATGCCATGCTTAAAGCCCGCAATACAGCTCGCCGGCACCTCAAGCGTTCCCAGAAGAAGCTTCGCCGTAGCACCGTTGCTCGCCTCTACGGCTTCGACCTGGCCCGTTTCGATATCGAACGTGATGTTGCTCACGAAGCCGACCGCCGTTTCGTCGGCGGTCATGATCGGCAGGCCTTCCCACAGAACGCACTTATCCCAATCGAGCCCCATGGCTCGACATACCGCATGGCCCGAAGTGGGCGCATCAGGTTTGATGCGAATGCGGCCGTCAACGAAGTCGAACCCGTCGAGCGCCACGAAAATGTCTTTGCGGTGGAACATCCACAGCAAATCGGGACGCTTCACTATAAAACCAATGCAGCGTCGCTCGGTCGGGTGGAACACGCACGATTTCACCTTGCCGATGCGCTTCGTTCCCTTCTTGCCGCCCACAACGCGGAGCTTTCGAATATCGTGGCTTGTCACCAGCTTCTTACGAGCCATGTCGGCTTCCCTTCCGTTCGCGAAAAGGGCCGGCGCAAGGCCGACCCTTCATTGTGCTGTACCTGTAGCTGCGGCGTTATTCTGCCTTCTGCTCTTCTTCTGCGGCCTCTTCGACTTGCTCGACGGCCTGCTCAACAGCGGCTTCTGCCTGAAGTTCGTCTGCGACCTGCTCGGCATTCGCGGATGCTTGCTCGGCGTTTTTCGCCACCTGGGCGGCAATGCGCTCGCGGGCGGCGTCAATCTTCGCGCGCAGCTCGTCGTTCTTTTCGGCGAATACGGGCTTCACGCCCTCGGCCGCCTCATGCGCGCGGCCCGCAACGACCTGAGCGCCCTGGGCGATAGCGTCGGCGGCCTGCTTGCCGCGATCGGACGCGGTTACATACGCCTGCTGGGCGCCCTGAGCGACATTGGTGTACGCCTGCTGAGCAGAAGCGGCGACGTTCGTGTAAGCAGCCTGCGCGTTTGCGGCTGCGGTGCCGTAGGCCTGCTGGGCATTTTGAGCGGCATTGCCGTAGAACTGCTGAGCATCAACCGCGACCTGTGCGCCCAAGCCTTGAGCCTGGCCCCACATTGCCTGGGCCTTATCGGCCACCATCGCGCGCGTCTCAACGCCCGTGCGAGGAGCGTAGAACAATGCGACTCCCGCGCCGATCAATCCGCCCACCAGGAACATACCGAGTTTGTTGTTCATATTTGCCTCCTCGAGTACGCGCCGCCGCCACGCAACGACGTTGTTATCGTTATTGGGGTCATTATAAGAGAAAACGCCCGCACGAACGCGAGCGTTGCCGTTATGTTGAAGCGAAAGACCGAAGCGCCGAAAACGAGAATTCGCACAGTACGCAGAGCTGCCGGCGACCCATGCCCGCCGCGAGCGCAAGAGCCTCGGGCGATTTCCGAGCTTACTCAAAACGATCGGGAATCGGGCCAGGCGATGCGCACAAAGCGCCGGTGCCGGAACGCCCGCCTAACGAGCTCGCGCGAGCAAGGCGTCGTTCAGCCCGCGCTGCGCGACGGCGAGCGCCTGGCGAGCAACATGCTCGTCGGCATAACTCACCTGCACGCACGCTTTGCGCTCGGAGCGATTCGACCACGCGGTTTTGCCGACAAACACCACCTTGCTGGGCGATTCATCAAGCCGAGCCTGCTCGTCAATAACCAAATGCTCGAGCACATGGGGAATCGACGTGTTTGCGGCCACGCTCATAAACGTTTCGCCACGCTCATTCACGCACGTGTGCGACAGGATATTCGGAAAGCGCGGCAAAAGGTCGGCGATAAGCGCCGGCGTAGCAAAGCAGAATCGCTCATCGGATACTTCCACATGAGCAACCATGCGGTCGGGCAGAACCTCGATAGCCACGATTCGGCACGCCCACTGAAAAACCGGCGGCGCTTGAGTGGATTCAAGCGATTTTCGTTGGGAAAACAAGGCTACGCTCCTGCAGCCGCGCCCATCGCGCCAGGCTGCACGGCATTCGATCCGGGAGACAAATCGCCCGAGCTCGAGTTAAGCGCTTCGGCGATTTTGGCGCTTTCCTCTTCATCTAACGCAGGAGCCGAAGACGCAGAGGACGCCGACTCATCGGTCGTTTCGGTTCGAGCGGCTGAATCGCCAGCTGCTTCACCGGAAGTTTCGGCCGATGCTTCGCCCGAGGCTTCGCTTGAATCGCCAGAATCCTGAGCGCTGGCGCCTTCCTGGCCTTGGCCAGCATTCATAAGAGCCGCCGCTTCATCGGCCGAAAGCACGCGAGGCTCCCCATCGGTTGAGTCGGAGTATTTCTGGAACACCGTTTGGGACCCGTCGGACTCGGTGATAGTGAGCGTCGCACGGTCTCGCGAGAACTCGTATGAGCCGCCGCCCGTAAGATCGACGAACGTATAAGAAATCGTTTTGCTCTTCGTATCCAGGGTGTATTTGAAATCGACCGAATCGGGCATATGGATTGCTTCGGCATCGATAACCACGAGCGCGGTGCCGTTGGCGGTAAGCCATTCGCCCTGGATATCGGCCGAATCGTCAAAGCGAAGCCACGTATCCCATGCCCAGAATGCAGCCACGGCAGCGCATGCGACAAGCACTGCCGCAAAGCATACGGCGATGATTTTAAGAATGCGGTTGCGGTGCTCCGAAGAGTGGGGCTTTGCCACCGCTCCCCTGCGCGAGGGGCGATTGCGCGACGACGAGCCTGCATCAGGGGAGCACGTCTCATCCAATGCGGAATTCGAGGGGGCATCTGCGCCAGACGAGGCCGACGCGCCGGCACGGCCCGACTCGGCCACACTCGGCGAAAACGCCGTTTCCTGCGCGACAGGAACTTTCTGCGCGGGCGCCGATTCCTTCGTCGCCGCGGCCACGGCCGACCCGCGGGCGGTTTTTTCTTTCAGCGATTTTTTCTTGCGCGATTTCGCCGCGGCCTTGCGGCCAAGCCACTCTCCCGCAGCCGCCTCGGCGCTGGAGGCATCGTCTCCCAGGTCAAACGAATCGGCTGGTTCAAGAAATTCTTTTGCGGGCTGCGGAACAGACTGGCGCACGGAAGGGCGTGCATGAGAGTCGTTCGAACGAGACTTGACCATTCCTACTGCAGCCCTTTCTTGAATTTCACTATGAACCCCATGCCGAACCGAGCAGCGATTCCACGTCGCTTTGCGAAACCTGCCACCCATCATCGCCCTGCTCGAGCGTGAGCAGCACGCGCACCGTGCGCGGCTTTTGCTTGTCGATCGAATCGAGCAGCGCTTCTTTCAAATGTGCGCGATAAGCATCCTCGTCGTCATACGACAAGGCATCGCCCGCCACCTCGCGAGCGAACGAATCAACTGCGCTCGCTATGTTTTTCGAGGTCACATCGACGTCGACCCAAGCCATGCCGTTGTATACATCAGCTTGGACAACCTTGCATTCGAACTCCGAGCGCAAACGCGGAGCCAAATCGGAGGCGTCGATATCCAAATCGGCGAGCGAGTAGCTCCTCTCGTCAACGACGGAATCGTATGCGTCCACGAATTCCTGTACGCAATCGAGGAACTGGCTATCTTCATCGGCGGCGAGCGCATTGAGAGCCTGCTGCACATCGGCCGTCGCTCGCTTCGACTCGTCGTTTTTCGCGGCATCGTCAGACGAAGACGAACGCGCGCTCGACGAATTTTGCGACGACGCATCGCCCAGACGGGTGTCGAGGGGAGACTTCTGCGCAAAACCGATCGCCCACAACGCGAAAATCAAGGCGGCAACAACGATGCATGCGGCAACCAGGGCCACGACAGTAGAGGCGGTAACCACGCGTTTGCCGCCGTGAGCCTTTCCCGTGCCCTTGAGCTTTGCCCGCGATGCAGCTGAGCCCCGCGCGCTTCCGCTTTCCTGCTGGAGTTCCTCATCGGGCGCAGGGCTCGACGACTCCGGCGCATATTTCGGCGGAGGGGGCGGTGGGGGCGCCGCAGCGCCCCGTGTATCGTCGCGAAGAGGTTCGGTCATTCGTGCGCCTTTGCGTTTTTACGCTTCAGCCTTGATGTATTCCATGCCGCCCATGTAGGGAACGAGCACGTCAGGCACCCTGATGGAGCCGTCGGCCTGCTGGTAGTTTTCCAAAATGGCAGCCATCGTGCGGCCCGCAGGCAGGCCGGATCCGTTCAGCGTATGAACGTAGCGCGTGCCCTTGAAGTTCGCGGGGTCGCGATACTTGATGTTCGCGCGACGCGCCTGGAAGTCGCCGCAGTTCGAGCAGCTGGAAATCTCTTTGTATGCGTTGTAGCTGGGCAGCCACACCTCGACGTCGTAGGTCTGGCGTGCGGAAAAGCCCAGGTCGCCCGTGCACAGAGAAATAACGCGGTAGGGCAGCTCGAGCTGCTGCAGCAGGTATTCGGCTTCGGCGGTCATGCTCTCGAGCTGGGCATCGGAATCTTCGGGCGTGGCGAACTTCACCATCTCGACCTTGTCGAACTGATGCTGGCGAATGATGCCACGCGTGTCGCGGCCAGCCGAGCCAGCCTCTTCGCGGAAGCACGGCGTGAACGCGGTGTACCACTTCGGCAAATCGGCAGCATCGAGCACTTCGCCCGCATGCAGGTTGGTAAGCACGACTTCGGCGGTAGGAATAAGGAAGTTGTCGCCGGAAACGTGATATGCGTCGTCTTCGAATTTGGGAAGCTGGCCCGTGCCGAACATGGTCTGACGCTTCACGACGATAGGCGGCCACCACTCTTTGAAACCGCGGGACGTGTGCGTATCGAGGAAGTAGTTGATGAGCGCACGCTCGAGACGAGCGCCTGCGCCGCCGAGCACCGTGAAACGGCTGCCCGAAAGCTTATTGCCACGATCGAAATCGAGAATGTCCAGGTCGGTGCCAAGATCCCAATGGGGCTTGAAATCGAAATCGAACTCGCGCGGCGTGCCCCAGCGACGGCGCTCGGGGTTTTCGCTTTCGTCTTTGCCCACTGGAGTGGCGTCGCACGGAATGTTCGGCGAGCCCACCAAAATGTCATTGAGCTTGGCGTCGACTTCTTCGCGCTTGGCGCTTGCCTCGGCGAGCTTTTCGTTGATCTGGCGAACCTGCTCCTTGGCAGCTTCGGCCTCTTCCTTTTTGCCAGCGCCCATGAGCTTGCCGATTTCCTTAGAAGCGGCATTGCGCTCGGCCTGCAGGCTTTCCTCGGCGGAAATAGCCTCGCGACGCTGTTCATCGAGCGATGCGAACAGCTCGGCATCCCACGGGAAATTGCGGTTCGCCATTGCCTGGGCAACGGCTTCCTGGTTATCGCGAACATAGCGAATATCAAGCATGGCCTGGCACTCCTTCAAGTGACTGCGACGCGCGGCGCGCCGCCTTCGGTGGCTTTGAGCCCCGCGCGCATCGCGAGGGGCAATAGAAACATATCGCCAAAGTATAGCCCAAACGCGCACGCTTCAAGCCACGCGCCGCCCCGCCTGCGCGAAGGTTGCACAAGAAAGGGCTGAACCAGCCATAAGGCGCCAGACGCAGTATCCCTCTGTTTATTCGTTTTACGCTCCCGGCACGCCCTCTATAACGATGAACACCGTATCGTCCCCGAGCACAAGGCGGTCGCCCGCGCTCAGCCGCGACATCGCGCCTTCATGCACAACCGAGCGCTCGCCCGTGGCGCCGCTCACGATTTCCGTGCCGTTCGTGGACCCAAGGTCGCGCACAAACCACGCCGCGCCTTCACGCACGAGACGCGCGTGGTGGGCCGAAGCGCCCGCCCCCACGTCGGCGATATCGCCATCGCCCAAGGCAAGCGCGCCAATTTCAATCTCTTTGCTGCCGGGGTCGACCCAGTGGGGCGAGCCCTTCACGTAGCCATCGACGACGCGAAGAAGGCCGAGCGACAAAGGAAGCGGCTCTATTTCACGCACGTCTTCGGCTTCATCGTCGCGCATCATAACGGCAGGCGTGGCCGCGAGCCTGCCACCGTGCGAGGTTTGCGCATACTCAAGCGCAAACGCGGCCGCCTTGCGAGCGCTTCCCATGCAACCGGCCGAGATGAACAGCACCATGGCCACGTCGGCCCGCTCGTCTTCGGAATAGCCCGACCCGCACACCAGGCGGTCGAACACGTTGCGCAAGACGCTCGCATCTTCGCCAATGCGCGAAAGAGCTGCCGCCATTTCGGGAATTCCCTGGTCGCGAAGCATGATAAGCACATCACGCCCCCGCATGGAACGATTGGTGCGAGAACGAAGGCGCGCCATGACGCGAAGCGCCGCCACGCCATAGTCGCAGAAATAACGCTCCTGCAGCGAGCCCGCCGGCGCATGCACGATGAAGCGCGAGATCCACGTTCTGTCGCCGACGCGGCTTATGGGGCTCCGGCCATCCGAAAGAGGGCGATTCGACAGAATAAGGCCCGCGAGCTCTTTGTAGCTGATGCTGGCGTGCTTTTTCATCACGTCAAACAGGGCGCCGCAGGGCGTAGGGTTGTTATTCACTCTGGTCACCTTCCTTCCTTGGGTCTTCTAAAACCGAATCTTCCTGCTCGGCCGGTTCTTCCTGCTCGTCCGAAGCATCTTCGCACGCCCTATCGCCTTGGGGCTCTTCCAGCGCCGCTGCCGCAGCGCCAAACTCGCCTCGAGGTGCCGTACCCACCGGCAAGGCTCCCCGCATTTTCTTACGAGCGGGGCCGTATACCACCGCCAACGCAAAATCGGCCACAAACGGACACCATGCCGCGGCAGCGGCCGCAAAAAGGGCTGCCGCCAAACTCGCATGCGCGCTCGACGGAGCCACCGCCGCATTCGACAAAATGAAGCCCTCGACCACGCTCGCCGCCGCAACACCGAAGCTCGCCCGAATGAAGCCGGCTCGCGAATGCAGGCTCGGACCGCGAAAAACAACCCCGAGCACTGCGGGCGCGACCAGCGCGAGGGCGACCATCCAAGGCTCAAGCACCCCTTGCCATTGCAGGCCAGGCAAAAGGATGCCCACCTCCATGCCGCTCGCCGAATACGCCGCCGACGCGGCCACAACCACGAGCACTGCCGCCGAAGCCGCCCACGCGCCAATGCGCACTGCCAATCGCGCGGCAAACATATCGCGCATCGACCCCGCGCCCGAGCCATCGAACGTGCATGGGATCAGCGGCTCGCCCTGAAACGAAAGCACAACGTTTTCCAAATAGTGGCCGCAAAACGCCGAAAACGCATTGAAAGCCTCATGCGCCGTGGGACGCGCCCCCTGATCGGCGGAAAGGCACGCCAAAAGCACAGAGGCGAGCTGGTCGTCGACGAATGCAAGCACATCGCGCACTTCGTCGGCGCTCGGGGCTTGCGCTGCATTCGAGCACGCGCGACGAAGAGCCTTGTCCACTTCCGGCTCGCAAAGAACCACAGCGGCGATATCGGCCGCCGCAGCATGCGCGAACACGGGGTGGGCAGGAGCGGTTTCGGTTTTTACGCGATACGGAGAGAACGCACGGTTCGATGCTTCGGCATCTTTTCCCGAGCCTTTTTCGCTTCCCGAATCGGCCGCATCGCCCGAACCTGCCGCGGGCCGTGCGGTTTCCGCCTCCAAGTCAAACGGCGCACGCCCGCAAGCGAGCCGGTATATCACGCTCGCCGTCGCATACACATCGATCTTGGGCGATTTGCGCAGCGCATCGATTCCCGCGATATCCTCCGTAAGCATCTCGGGCGGCGCAAAATCGGCCGTCGCCTTGCGAGTAAGAGAGCTGACTCTCGTAAACGACGAGCCCTGCATCTCCTCCGGCGTCGACGACCCGAAATCGATAAGGCACACGTCGAAAAAGCCTTCCTCAACCTGTTCGGCAAGAGAAAGGCGAGACGTGCGAACCATCACATTGGCGAGCGAGATGTCGCGATGGACAAAGCCACCTTCAAGGAAATCAAGGTGTGCGAGCAGATCAAACACGTCGCGGCCGATTTGGGCAGCCACAAGCGTAGACATGCGGCCAGCCCCGTCAACCGCAAGGGCGTCGCATACATGCACGAGCGTTTCGCCGCACACCCATTCCATAACGATGGCAGGCGTGCCCACGACCTCGCCCATCCCATACAAATGAGGAAATCCCTTGAGGCCCGAAACTGCCTTGTGGCACTCGAATTCCTGACGAAACGCGGTTTTCAAACCTGCTTCATACCGTTCGTATTCAGCATCGCTCGCACGCTCATCGCGCTCGGGTATAACGAGCGTTTTCAGCGCGAACTGCTCGCCAAGCACATTGGTCGCGCGCACGACCGACCCAATGCCGCCGCGACGGCGCGTAGATTCGTCGACGAAGAGCGTGCCGAAACGGCGCTTGTACGAATCGAGCGCTTCGCCCTGCATGCCGGCAGCTGGTTCGAAGTGCGCAACGCTCACTACCCGAGCGCCGCTGAAAGGGTCACCGCCCCCATCGATCGCAGAATGCCCCAATGGCCGCGAACCGCGCGGCCCCGAAAGCCAACCACTCATGCCAAGCTCCTCGCCCTATCTTCATGCGCGCGGTAACTCGCATAGGTCGCAGAGGTGTCCACAGCGCTCGCCGAGCCCGACTGCTTTGCGATTCCCCACTGATTCACGAGCGCGGCCGACATGGTGCCCAAATCGTTCACCATGCACTGAATCTCGCTCCAAAAATTGCCATAGCGAGAACGCTCGGCCACGGGAATCTTTCTGTTGAGTTCTACCTTCATGGAGTCAATTGAGTTGTCGTAAATAAGCATTTCGGAATACCATTGCGCGGCATCCCCGAAATCGCCCAAGTCGGCATCGTGTTGCAAATGCCCCGAAGACTCGCGCAGGCTGCCAGAAAGCTGCACGCATTGATTGAACCGATCAACGAGAAACGCGTGAAATTCATTTTCTTCGGCGGCCGTAAGGCCCGACGCCGGCGCGGCGCCACCCGATCCGCTAGCAGCGCCGTCCGAATCTTCTGAGCCAGCAGGGCTTCCGCCCGACGGGCCCGATTGGTCAGAGCCGCCCGACGCCCCACCCGAAGAGAGATTGCCCGATGAAGGGTTTTGTGTTTTGACGGATTCAGTCTTCGAGACGGTCGCCTCGGTCGATTGAATCGCGGAAGCGAAAAAACTCGAGAACGTAAGCGCAGAAGAGGCCGAAACGTCGGAAGAGGGCCCATTCCCGTCAACGGAAGAAACCTCGCTCGAGCCACCACCGACGAGCGCGCGAATAATGCCCTCAGGCGATGCGGCGTTGCTCTTCTCAGCATGAAAAGACGCATACGAACTCGGCATGGAAAAGCCAGGGAAGAGCGCCGCATACAACAGAGAACTTGAAAGCAAAAGCGCAAAAGAAAATGTCACGAGCGACGCGGCGGCCGGCGCAAGCTTCACCCGCTTGCGGGGGTTCGATACCTCAATCTCACCGCCCAGTCTCTTCAAAACCCGCCAACCTTTCCCTTCGCGACGCATTTGCTTCACCAATGACCGCTTATAGTACCGCAAAGCCCCGCAGTCTTCGGGCGCACGCTCGTTAACGGCCCCCTTAATCCGCTGGCAACCGACCGCCGAAGCGCACGAACGCGACCGCGCACGGGCTCGCCAAGCCATCCGCCAAGCCCCCGGCGAAAACGCAAACGCGCCCGCGCAAAACGGCCCGCATGCGCCCAAAAACACGCTAAGCGCCACAAGCGCGTAATCCCCCCGCACGCACGCCCCGTCCCGCGAGGTTGTTTGGTTCTCTGCAATATGAACAAGTCTCGCCCAACTTCTGCGCACAATCGTTTAGAATCGCAGATGCGCGAAGGCGCAATTACTCATCTAAAACTTAGGAAGATCGTCATGAGCATAGAGTCGCTGTACCACTTTTTCTTCGAGTCATTCGCTGGCGTGGGCATTCTGGTGCTTGCGGGCCTCGTGATTTCGGTTTTGGTGTGCGTGATTATGGAGTGGCGCACCCGCCAAGCGTTCAAGGATCGCGGCGAGGTCGAAGACGATGATGACGATTTCACCTTCTTCGATGACGATGACGACGAGGACGAGTAGTCTCTGAACCAACTGGGCACCTCAGGCCCCAACCGTCGAAAGAAATGCCGACCTCGTGTCGGCATTTTTATTTGGAAGATATCGCCCGCGAAAACGAGCGCCTCCAAAAAGCAGTCCCATGGCACCGAAACCAAAAATCTCGCTTTTTTCGAAAAAGGTGCTTGCATCCATGAATCGCTTCGGATATAGTACTAACTCGCTTCGCAAGAAGCCACGCGGGTGTGGCGGAATTGGCAGACGCGTACGGTTCAGGTCCGTATGGGGGCAACCCCATGAAGGTTCAAGTCCTTTCACCCGCACCACTTAAAACTTGAGACCAGGAGTTCACTCCTGGTCTTTTTTATTTCATCGAATATGCGGCCCAGTCTTTGGACCCAACGTCGCTTCAAACAAAGCGACCTTTAGCGCGAGCGGCTCTTCAAACAAGGTTTCACAGAAAAACAAGCGCCATCTGCGCAAACATCAAAAAACGACGCGCACCTTGCCCCATAAAACCAAGCCGCCTTCATTCCGCAAACTCCGCCCCACAGGCCCAAACCAAGCCGACTGGCTTTTCGACCCAAAAACGCACGAAGGCCCCGCGCTCGTCTTGAACACGGGGCCTTCGGAAGCAGCCAAAATCTGAATTAGTCTTCGCTGATCTCGGTGATGCAGCCCATGGGGCATTCCTCGACGCAGTCGCCGCAGGCGATGCATGCATCTTCGTTCTCGACAACGACAACGCCGCCGGCAATCTCCAAAACGTCCTGCGGGCAAGCGTCAACGCAAATGCCGCAGCCAATGCACTCTTCGGTTTCAAGCACAGGATGAGCCATTGTGCGCTCCTCTCACTTGTGTACTCAGCTTCAACGCTGAAAATCAACACTGACAAAAACTCAAACCGGCACCCCGCCGGCTCAAATCACTGACCGCAAAATACCATGACTTGCAGCGTTTGCAAGAAGAAATTCGGAAATGGCGTTGAACGGTTCCAAGCTTTTTGTAACGCGTTAGCAAAACCCCACGTCACACGTTCAGAAGGTAGCCGCATGCAACAAATTGCATTTTCGAATTGCTCGTTTTTTTTCATAGGAAACCCTATGAATTATTTGCGGTAATCAGGTTTCTGTGGGATACTAACCACCGTGCAACCAGCAACCGCACACAATTTCATAAGTTTCGCTTACACACACCTTAAACACCGCACGAGCGAAAGGATCCATGGCACATGGCCACTAAGCTGTCTAGAACTTCATCTCCCGTCGAGGCGACGCTTTCCTTCATGTCTGACAAATGGAAAGTCCTCATTCTTCGCGACCTTCTTACCGGCACGAAACGCTTTGGCGAGCTGAAGAAATCTATCGGCAGCATCTCCCAAAAAGTGCTCACCTCAAATTTGCGTGCCATGGAAGAAGACGGCCTGCTCAAGCGTGAAGTGTTTGCCGAAGTGCCACCGCGCGTCGAATATACGCTCACCGATCGCGGCCGCAGCCTCGAGCCCGTCATCGACGCCATGCGCGTCTGGGGCGAGGCACACATGGCCGAACTCATTATTGAAGAAGAAGCCACCTACAAGCAGAACTAAGTTACGCACGTTTCAGCGTTTTGATGAGCGCCCAGTCACGCTGCTTCAATTTGTCGTCAGACAAATCTTCCTGGAACGATTCGAACGCCACGAACGGGCGCCCCAACAAGCGCGTCGCGGCATTGAGCGGCAGCTTTGCATGGTAGCCATCTGAGAGCATGGCCGCCGCAATCCCATCGGCCACGATAATCGCCGCTGGGTCAAGCGCTTCCACTACGAACGTCGCACGCGCGGGGTCGCCGACAAGCGACGCATCCACTATCACGGGGTCTGGCATGCCAATACCTGCGCATGCCGCGCAAAGCGCGGAAAACACCTGGTCAGGCAATTCGCCAAAACCAACGATGCACGCATCGGCATCCACGTCGCCCGCAATAGCCGCATCGTATTCCGCGAGCTGCTCGAACTTCGCATCGAGATACATGTTACTTTTCACTGGTTTTTTCACACCTATCCCCTTTTCTTGCTTTCAATGCAACACGCGCAGGACCATAATAGCCCCAAACCCGAGAGGCCAAACAGCAAAACCCTCTTCGGGGCAACTCCGACGGAGCAACCCGCCCGAAAGGCAACGCGCCCAATCGCCGCACTTCCAGTCGCGAGCGACAACGTAACGTCTAAAAGCGAACGCCCGCCGAAAACCGTACGGATGAGCGCCCATCGCGCCCATCGCCATTTTTTGCGCCAACCCCAACGACCACCGGCCAGCGAGGCCAAAGCGTTGCCTGCGAGGCGCAGCGAGAGGAGCCACCATGTGCACCAACGGCATTAACACCGGCCAGTTCGAGCAAATGATCGAACAGATCGACGACCACATCAAGCTGGAGCGCCGCTGGGCTCACAACCTGGCCCACCAGGCAGAAGACGCGGGCTTTGAAACCGCTGGAGAGAAGCTCCACGCAGCCATGAGCGCGCTCGACGACATTCGCGCGCTGCTCGACGACGCCAAAGAAGCCCTGGAAGACGACGCCGAAAAAGCCAGCGGCGTAACCGTCAAACTGGTGTAAATCATGGCTCAAGACCTTATGAGGTTCTCGGTTGCAATGCCCGAGAGCCTCTTGGTTCGCTTCGATGCCCTGGTCGCGCGACGCGGCCTGGCGAAAAACCGCAGCGAGGTCATTCGCGACCTGGTGCGCGACGCGCTCATCGACGAAGAATGCTCCATGCCTGGCGAAGAGGTCATGGGCACGCTCACCATCGTGTTCAACCATCACACGGGAGACGTACGCGACAAACTCGACGGCATCCAGCACGAGTTCTTCGAGCAAATTGTTTCGAGCATGCATGTGCATCTCGATGCCGAAACCTGCATGGAAGTCATTATCCTGCGCGGCGAAAGCGGCCTGATTCAAACCATCTCAAATATTATCCTGGGCACAAAGGGCGTGACGCACGGGCATCTCACCATGACCTCGACGGGACATGGCATCTACGACAATCAGCCCACGCCGGGCACCGATGCCGTGAATGCTGCACGCGCTTACGCGCACGACCATCCGCATACCCACGGCCATAGCCACACGCACTAGCCCCAAGGAGCATCCATGAGAGAAGCCCTCGACATAGAAGTTCACGGCGTCGTTCAAGGCGTAGGCTTTCGCCCGTTCGTCTTCAACGCCGCGCTGCGCCACAACATCTGCGGTTGGGTGCTCAACGCCACCGCGGGCGTCTTCGTGCACGCGGAAGGCGAGCCCGAAGACATCGACGCATTGGTTATGGAAATCAATAGCAATGCGCCGGCCGCCTCGCGCGTGGACGAAATCAATATGAAAGAAGCCCCGCTCGAGGGGTTCTCCAATTTCGAGATTCGCTATTCAGACGAAGCCGAAGCCGACGCGACCACCCTGGTATCGCCCGACTTGGCAACATGCGACGAATGCGTGGCCGAGCTGTTCGACCCGCACAACCGCCGCTACCATTACCCATTCATCAATTGCACGAATTGCGGACCGCGCTTCACGATTATCGACAGCCTCCCTTATGATCGCGCGAAAACTTCCATGGCAGGCTTTCCCATGTGCGAAGCGTGCGACGCCGAATATCGCAACCCGACCGACAGACGTTTCCACGCACAGCCCGACGCATGCTTCGAATGCGGCCCTCATATCTCCTGGTGGGAAAAGGGCTTTACGGAAACCCCCGCGACGAACGAAGCCTTTGACGGCGCCGACATTGACGAAGACGGAACGTTGTGGGGCAGCACCCTTCAGGCCAGCGATGCGATTTTCGCGCGCGCAGCCGAACTTTTGCATGAAGGGGCCATTGTTGCCGTGAAGGGCCTTGGCGGCTTTCATTTAGCATGCGATGCGCGCAACCCCGAAGCCCTCGCCGAGCTGCGCCGCCGCAAACGCCGCGAAGGCAAAGCATTCGCGGTTATGTATCGCACACTCGACGACGTGCGTGAAACCTGTCAGGTCAACGATGCCGAACGCCGCTTGCTCACAGGCACGCAGCGACCCATCGTGCTCTTGAAGAAGCGCGACGACGCGAAATTCGCGGCGGGCCTCGCCGACCATCTTCCCGAACTGGGCGTTATGCTGCCGTATGCGCCGGTGCAGCACCTGCTGCTTGCCGCGTTCGGCGGTCCGCTCGTCATGACGTCGGGCAATCTGCACGATGAGCCCATTTGCATGACCGATGATGAGGCGCGCTCCCAGCTCGCGAGCATCGCCGACGCGTTTCTGGGCAACAATCGCCCCATTCGTTGCCGCTTCGACGATTCGGTCGTGCGCGTGATTTCGGCGGGAAGCGCCGGCGACGCCGTGCAAATGGTGCGCCGCGCGCGCGGGTTCGCGCCCATGCCGATTTCGCTTGCGAAGAAGGGCGACCAAACCAGCAGCCAAACAAAACGCGTGCTGTTCGCCGCGGGCCCCGAGCAAAAGAATACGTTCTGCCTGCTGCGCGGAGACGAGGCATTCGTGAGCCAGCATATTGGCGACATGGAAAACGCCGAGACGTTCGACGCGTGGCTTTCGGCAAAAAAGCATTTCGAAAGCCTGTTCCAAGCCGCACCCGAAAGCCTTGTGGCCGACATGCATCCCGAGTACCTCTCGTCGAAATGGGCCGAAGAGGCCCATCGTCGCGCAGTCGACGCAGGCGAAGAGCTGCCCCTTGAGAAAATTCAGCACCACCACGCGCACATCGTAAGCGCCATGGCCGAATGCGGCCTCGACGAGGCGACCATTGGCGTTGCCTTCGATGGCACGGGCTACGGTTACGACGGGCGCATTTGGGGCGGCGAGGTTCTGCTCGCGAATCGAACCGATTTCGAGAGGTTCGCGAACTTCGCCTACCTCCCCATGCCAGGCGGCGCGGCGGCGGTGAAAAACCCACTGCGTATGGCCTATGGGGCGCTGCACGAATTCGACTTGCTCGATCACCCCGCAGCCATCCCCGCGATTGAGGCGCTCGGCGATGCCGCCCACGTGTGCGACCACATGATTGAACGCGACCTGAATTGCCCGCGCACCTCAAGCGTCGGCCGACTGTTCGACGCCGCAAGCGCGCTTTTGGGCGTATGCGAGCACCCCGCCTACGAGGGCGAAGCCGCTGTGCTGCTGGAAGCGGCCATAAGCGACGCCTCGCTGGGCCGAAAGCGAACCATCGACCCTGAAGCCGCAGGCGACGCCTACCATATGGGCGTCTCCAAGAATTGCGCCAACCCCGACAGCACCGCGCACGACACGAGCGTCATTCTGCTCGACGCCCAGCCCGTATTCGCGAGCATGCTCGACGACATGGCGGCAGGCGTGGCGACGTCGGCCATCGCCCGCAAGTTCCACGACGCCATGGTCGAAGCCATTATGCAGGCATGCCTGGTGGCAAACGCGGCCTACGGCATTTCCACCGTTGCGCTTTCGGGCGGTGTATTCATGAACCGCTACCTGCTCGAGCATACGCTCGCCGCGCTCGAAGCCGCCGGATTCACCGTCGCGCTCAATAAAGAGCTGCCGTGCAACGACGGCGGCATTTCATTCGGACAAGCCGTCATCGCCGCAGCGCGCCACGCTGGGGCAGATGCGCAGAAATAGAGGGAGGAACCCAGTATGTGCCTTGCGATTCCCGCAAAAATCACCGAGCTCGACGAGGGCAACATGGCTACCGTCGACATTTTGGGCGTCACGCGCTCCATTTCCATCGACCTTACTCCGCAGGCAACCGTAGGCGATTACGTGTTGGTGCATGCGGGATTCGCGATTGAGGTGGTAAGCGAACAGGCCGCGAACGAAACGCTCGACCTTATTCGCCAATTCCCCGAATTCGCCGACGACGTACAACCCGCGCCCGCGGTGTAGGTGGCGGCCATGGTTGACCAAAACAGTTTCAAAGACCCCGTGCTTGCACGCGGGCTCATCGAAAGCATCCAGGCACTCGCGCCCGAGCATGCGACCCTTATGGAAGTATGCGGAACGCACACCGTCGCCATTGCCCGAAACGGCATTCGTTCGCTCATGCCCGAAGGCTGCCGCCTTGCAAGCGGTCCAGGCTGCCCCGTATGCGTGACGAGCAACCACGACATCGATACGGTTATCGCGCTCTCGCGCGTTCCGAACGTGATTATCACCACCTTCGGAGACATGACGCGCGTGCCCGGCTCCACGAGCTCGCTCCTTAAGGAACAGGCCGCGGGACGCGACATTCGCATTGTGTATTCGCCCCTCGACGCACTGACGGTCGCCAAGGAAAACCCCACGCGTCCCGTCATTTTCGTAGGCGTCGGCTTTGAAACCACCACGCCGCTCGTTGCCATGGCGATCAAACGCGCCAAGGCGATGGGGCTTGCCAATTTCAGCGTGTATGCAGCACACAAGAACATGCCCGGTGCGCTCGACGTGCTCATGGGCGACCCCGAGCTGAAGGTTAACGCCCTCATTTTGCCGGGGCACGTAAGCACCATCATCGGAATGAAGCCTTACCAGTTTTTGGCCGAGAAATACCACATCCCCGGCGTTATCACCGGGTTCGAGCCGCTTGACGTGCTCGAAGGCATCGCCATGATCATGCGCCAGCTGCACGAAGGACGCGCCGAAATCGAGAACGCGTACGCGCGCGGCGTCATGCCCGAAGGCAACCCCGTGGCGCTTGCCGCGATTGACGAGGTGTTCGATACCTGCACCGCGACATGGCGCGGCCTTGGCCCCATTGAGGGAAGCGGCTACCGAATTCGCGATGAATTCGCCGATTTCGATGCGATGCGCGTGCATGAGGTCGAGGTAGAGCCCACAATTGAACCGAAGGGTTGCCGCTGCGGCGATGTCCTGCGCGGCATTATGGCGCCAAGCGAGTGCCCGCTGTTCCGCAAGGTTTGCACGCCAGAAAACCCCGTGGGACCCTGCATGGTGAGCTCCGAGGGCTCCTGCGCTGCGTATTTCAGGTATTACTAGGGTTGTTGTCCGCGCCGGGCGGAGGGGGCCGATTTGGCATGCCCGCTCAACTACCGGCCGCTTCGCGGCCTATGCGCCTCGCTCCGGTTTCCCGTTTTGGGAGAAATTGAGAAACCGAGCATGCCAAATCGGTCCCCTCCGCCCGGCGCTCCCGAAACCGTCCAGCGAACGAGGAAAACGCGGCGCTTTCCTCGTTCGCTGGACGATGGGAATACTCGTTTCGTTTGCTTCGCCTTTTGGCGAGGCAAACGAAACATCGGGCATTTCTGCCGTTTGAAGATTCATTCCAATGCGTCAAGCTATAAAGCTGACGAATTTGAGCGAATCCCGCTATTACTGGATGGGTCCACACTCATCACCCAATGAAGGGAGTTTTCATAATGGCTGACGAAACTGTTCTTTTGGGTCATGGCTCCGGCGGAACCATGATGAAGCGCATCATCGACGACGTGTTCGCCGCGACCTATGGCTCTGAAGAACTTGCCCAGGGCAACGACGCGGCGCTCCTGCCCGCCCCCGCCCCCGGCGAGCGCCTGGCGTTTTCCACCGACACGTTCGTGGTCACGCCGCATTTCTTTCCCGGCGGCAACATCGGCCGCCTGGCCGTTTGCGGCACGGTAAACGACGTTGCCACAAGCGGCGCCAAGGTGAAATACCTCTCGGTCGCCATGGTTCTCGAAGAGGGCTTTCCCATGGATGACCTGCGCCGCATTTGCGAAACGATTCGCGAAGTCGCTGCCGAAGCCGGCGTGCATGTGGTGACGGGCGACACGAAGGTCGTGAATCGCGGACACGGCGACGGCATTTACATCAACACGGCAGGCGTGGGCTTGGTGCCGGCTGGCGTAGAGCTTTCTGGCGCGAACTGCAAACCGGGAGACGCTATTCTGCTTTCCGGAACGCTGGGCGATCACGGCATTTGCATCATGAGCCAACGCGAGAACCTCTCGTTCAACGCCCCTATCGAAAGCGACGCCGCCCCCCTGAACGGCCTTATTGCCGACGTGCTCGCCGCCGCCCCCGATACGCGCTGCTTCCGCGACCCCACTCGCGGCGGCCTGGCCTCGACGCTCAACGAATTGGGTGCGCAAAGCGGCGTTGACATGGTGGTCTCGGAAGACGACGTTCCCGTGAAAGACGTGGTACGTGGCGCGTGCGACATGCTCGGCTACGACGTGTTCCAGGTTGCCAACGAAGGCAAAATGGTTTGCATCGTGCCCGCCGAGCAGGCCGAAGCGGCGCTTGCCGCCATGAAGGCCAACAAATACGGCGCCGATGCCGCCATTATCGGCCGCGTCGAAGAAGCCAACGTGACCCGCGGTCCAAAGGTTTTCCTGGAAACGGGCTTCGGCACGCGCCGCATCCTCGACATGCTCGTGGGCGAACAGCTTCCGCGCATTTGTTAATTACCCGCAATGGGGGGCAGGGAAAACATCCTCTACCCCCATTTTCTTACGGCCGCATCCGCTCCTCCATCACGTCACCTCCACATTGAACAGGTGATAATTTCCAGTTGAGGCCCGATTTCGGTACAATACCCCAACAACGAAGAAATCACTCAGGCGCGCGTTTTCTGCGCGCCTGCTTCGTGAAGGGGAGCTTTCGGCAACACCCGTACCAGATTGCTCCCCGCATTCGCATAATAATTGCGAGAAAGAGGAACCATGCTCATCAACGACACCGAGAAGCTCTACCCCTCGGCGAAAATCCTGGTTCGCGACAAAGTCGCCAGCCGCCTTCACGCCAAGGATGCAAGCCTCTACGATTTCGACGAAGCTGCCGCCGAATGCGCAAAGAACTACACCGGCTGGGCAACGCTTGCGAGCCAGCCGCCCTATCCTTATAAAAAAATCCAGGCTTTCGCAGAAGGCATCATCGCCGAAGGCTTCAAGACCGTTTTGCTTATTGGTCAGGGCGGCTCCACTCAGGCTCCCATGACCATCACCAAATACAACAAAGTCGACCGCAACGCGCTCGACTTCAAGGTGCTCGACTCCGTATCGCCCGTTCGCGTGCGCTCGATTCTTGCAGGCCTCGATTTGGAACGCACGCTCGTGCTCGTTTCCAGCAAATCGGGCGGCACCATTGAGATGCGCAGCGTACTCGACGCTGTGCTTGATCACTTTGAGATGTACCTGAAAACCGAGAAAATTCCCTCGCACCTGGTCGCCATCACCGATCCCGGCAGCGACTTGGAGAAGCGCGCCCATGATGAAGGCTGGCGCGCATGCTTCCTTGGCGAGCCCACCGTTGGCGGAC
Source organism: Slackia sp. (assembly GCF_977041755.1). Classification (NCBI taxonomy): domain Bacteria; kingdom Bacillati; phylum Actinomycetota; class Coriobacteriia; order Eggerthellales; family Eggerthellaceae; genus Slackia; species Slackia sp. Next base: position 36,648 of record NZ_CDRRGL010000004.1, on the reverse strand, counting down.
GCTTCAGCGCGCTTTCGGTATTCGGACTCGTGCCCGCCGCGCTCGTCGGCATCGACCTGGGCGGTTTTTTGGGCCATGCCAAAGACGCCGAACGCGTCTGCAGCGAAAACTCCATCGACAACCCCGCCATTACGCTGGCCAGCTTCCTGTACGACAGCTACTTGAACGGCCGCGACAAATTCAGCTTCCTCACGCCGAAACGCGGACGCGTGCTTGGCCTTTGGATTGAGCAGCTTGTCGCCGAAAGCCTCGGCAAGCAGGGCGTGGGAATTCTGCCGAACATCGAGCTCGACACGCTGCTTCTTACCGAAGACCCGAAAGACCGCAGCGTCATCACCTATCAAACCAAAACCGACCTGTGGGACGAGCGCAAGAACTTCGATATGAGCCTCGCCTACCTCGACCCGGCCATTCCGCGCCTTTCCTTCCGCATCGACAGCGTGCTCGATTTGGCCGAGCACTTCGTGATGTGGGAATATGCAACGGCCATGTGCGGCTATCTTATGAAGCGCTGCCCGTTTGACCAGCCCGACGTCGCCTCCACCAAGGCCGCCGCGCTGAAGTTCCTCGCGGAAGGGTGCCCGGAGCCCGATTTCACCGAGAACTTCATCGGCAACGTGAACATGGGCGAAGCCGAGGTCACCATTGCGCCGTGCATCAAATCGGACACGCTCATGGGAGCCTTGCGCAACCTGTTTGCGTCGATTAAGCCGGGCGACTACTTCGCGCTCGATGCGTTCTTGCCCTTCGACGGCGAAGGGCGCCGCGAAGCGCTCGAGGTTATTCGCCATGGTGTCGCCGACAAGCTCGGCGTCGTAAGCTGCCTCGAGATTGGCCCCCGCTACCTGCATTCCACGGGCCAGCTGCAAAAAGGCGGCACCAACAACGGCGTATTCCTCATGGTTTCCGCCAACGAATTGAAAGACATCCCACTGCGCCACGTTGAGCCCGAGAGCCTGGGAATGCTCGCACGCACGCAGGCCGCCGCCGACCTCTCGATTCTTATTGAGCGCGGCCGCCGCTGCATGCACCTGCACCTGCCCGACAATTCCGGCGTGACAATTCGTGCTCTAGGCGATGCCGTCATGAAGGTTCTCGACGAAATCGAGCGAGAGCGCGCTGCCGAATAGGCGCACCCCACGAAACGAAACGAGCCCGCAGCTCAATGAACTGCGGGCTCTTCTTTTTGGGAGGATTATGAGCCAAGCCCCTCTTACGCCTCGGGGAAGAACACTTCGCGCATCTCGGCGTCTGCGGTCGCGTCGGCGGCATTTGCGCGACGATTGCCGATCCATGAGCCAATCGCCATGCACAGAAGCGACACGGTGATGCCGATCACGATTTGGTGCAGGCCGAACAGCTTGAAGCCAAGCGCCATGCACAGGCAATAGACGGCAGTGCCGCCCACCATCGACGCAATCGCGCCCACCTTGTTCGCTCGCCTGAAGAACAACGCGCCCACAAGAACCCAGCAAAATGCCGTTTCAAGACCGCCGAACGCAAACATGTTGATCTTCCAAATAACGCTCGGCGGAACCACGGCAAGCACGAATACGATAACGCCCACGCCCAGGGTAATAATCTGGCTCGAACGCGCCACGACGGCATCGCTTACCTGCTGGCCCCTATCTTCTGCATAGTGCAGCCACAAGTCTTTGATAATGGCCGAGGACGAGGCGATGAGCAGCGAAGACACAGTAGAAATCGATGCGGCAACAGGGCCGACAATCGCAACGCCGGCAAGCCATGGCGGCAGGGTTTCCACAATGGTGCGCGGAATAATATTGTCAACGCTTCCACCGTACGAGGCCAAGTCCCCCGTAAGCACGCCCGCGGAAAGCACGCCGAGTGTGGTAACGCCAATCATCATGGCGCCGATAATGAGGGTGCCGCCAATCATCGCGCCGCGCAGGCTCTTCGTGTCTTTATAGCCCATGCATCGCACCACCGATTGGGGCAGCGCGAACGTGAAAATGCCGACGAGCAGCCACTGTGTGAAGTACAACGACACAGGCATGGTGCCGCCCGAAAGGGGCTCGAGCATCTGCGGATGGTTCGTGCGAATGGTGCCCATGATGTTTTCCCAGCCGCCGCCCGCAATAAGAATGCCAGCCGCAAGCACCACGATGCCCACGAGCATAGCGATGCCGCACAACGCGTCGGTCACGGCTACGCCGCGGAAACCGCCCACCGTCGTGAAAATAATCACAGCAACGCCGAAAATGGCCAAGCCGACAAAATACGAATACCCTGTCACGGCTTCAAACAGCTTCGCGCCACCTACGAACTGGGCAACCATAGTTGCTGCGAAGAACAGCACGATGATCAGAGCCGCAGCATTCGCCAACGCATTGCTGCGGAAGCGGGCACGAATCACATCGATCACCGTGACCGCCCCAAGCTTACGCGAAACAAGCGCCATCTTCTTGCCCATAATGCCGTAGAGCAAAAACAGCGTCGTTACCTGCACGGCCGCCATATATACCCAACCAAAGCCGGTTTGCCACGCCTGGCCAGGACCGCCCACAAACGAGCTCACCGAGCCATAGGTGGCAATGGTGGTCATAGCCAGCACGAAGCCGCCAAGCGTGCGGTTGCCGATGAAGTATTCCTTCACGAATCCGCCTTCGCCCGCAGCACGCGAGCGACGACGCGCCGCAATCGCGAGCCCGAGAGCAAATACGAGGAAAATGAGCACGGGAAGCAGACCCGCAATACTAGTTGTTTGCATCGCGCTCCTCCTCATCCAAATCGAAATCGGCGAACACCCGGCGGCCCAGCACCACAGCCGCCACGATAGCGGCGATCCATGTGCCAAGCGTTCCGCCGAACACCCAAATAGGCGTTCCGAATACTTCCACATCGAACGCGGAAAGGCCGAAGCCTGCCGCTATCCACACCACCACAACAATCACGAGCGCGACCACGGTCGCCTTCGCCTCGCGATTGGCTTGCGCCATTTTCTCGCGATAGGTCCACTGCTTCTTTTCCGGCCGCACAAATAACTCCTCTCCTTCGGGCGCACACACGCCGCGAACGATAACGCGCATATTGTACGCGCCGCCGACCTGCATAAACGATTTTTTCTTATCCATAGGCATTATGCGGGGGTAAGCGGGGTATTCCGAACGAGCGGCAAGGCTATACTTACACTCAGGAGGTGTGCTATGCACTTGAAGAAAACGAAGCGCGGCGAGCGCATATACCTTTCGGTTGTGCAGAACTACCGAGAAGGCGGGAAAACGAAGACGAAGACCATCGAGTCGATCGGCTACGTCGACCAATTCACAAGCCAATACGCCGACCCTATCGCCCACTTCCAAGCCTACGTCGCCGAGCTCAACGAACGGGCGAAAAGCGAAAACCCGCCCATCGCTTTCACATTTCCGCGCGACGCGACCATCGATGACACCCATATTGCCCAAGCTCGCTGGGGAAGCGCCATCGCGCTCGCATACCTCGATGCGCTAGGCGTTCGGCGCTTCTTCGAAAATCGCGCGGGACATGTCGGCTTTCCCGCGCATGCGGGCCGCATTTTCGAGATGCTCGCATCCGAACGCATGATTCACGTGGCCCCCAAGCGCGAGACGTGGCAACGCCGCGCCTCATTCCCGCGCACATGCGATTTCACGCTGGCCGACACGTACGCCGCTTTCCAGTGCTTCGCGCGCAACGAGCGAGCCCTCGTGGCGCATCTCTCGAAAACCTACCAAGCAATTCGCGGGCCTTACCAGGTCAATTCGGTGCTGCTGGTTCTCGCTTCTTTTACGCTGGCCGACACGGGCGATGTGAACGCGACGAACGCCCGACTGGCGGGCGGAATCGATCGCGACGAAGGGCTGTCGATGGGCATTGGCATGCTGCTCGACCGCACGGGCATTCCCATGACCTACCACGTCACGAGCGCCTCGCCGAGCGCCGATGAAGTATCGGGGCTCGTCGCGAGCGCGAAAAGCAATTTCGGCGCCAAACGCGTCATTGTGGTTGCGGGCCGCACTCCCCACGCGCGAGAAATCGCCGAGACGCTCGCCGAGAGCGGCGACGGGTTCGTCTTTTTCCGACCGCTCGAAACCGCCGCTTTCGACCTTCAGGCATGGGTCGCCGATGCCTCCGATTACATCACCACGCAATCGGGCAGCTACAAAGTCAAATCGCGCACCGACGAGATGGCGGGCATTCGCGTCAAAGACACGGTGCTCTGGGGCCGCGACTACGCGAAAATCGCCCGCAAACAAGGCCGCGCCGAAGACGAGGCACGCGATTTGGCCCTCGATGGCTACATATGCATATCATCAAGCGAAACGAAGCTCACCGCCGGCACACTGTTCCATATCTATCGCGAGCTGTGGCGCCTCACCGAGCCATTCCAGCTGCTTGAATCCGATTTCTCGCCTTCGCCCTATCCCGTGGCCCATGCCATACACATGCGCGCGCATTTCTTGGTGTGCTACGCCGCATTCTTCGCCTTGCGTCTGCTTCGCAGCGATATGGGATGGAGCAGAAACGCCGCCCAAGTCGCCGACGCGCTTTTACGCATGGAAGGCAGCCACTTGGCCGAGAATTGGTTTTTGTTCAGCTATCGAAGCCCCGTGACCGACGAGATAGAACAGGCCGCGGGCGTCGACGTGGCACGCAGGCTGCGAACGGCCGCCGACATTAAGCGCGACATTGCAAAAGCCCGTAAGCATATCGAGCGGCAAGAAGGATAGCGCATATGAAAAAGGCTCGCCAAAGCGAGCCTTTCGAAGTTCATTTTTGCTGCACTCTACAGCCCCAACGCCTTTTTCAGCGAGGAAACGCGGCGGCGAGAAACAGGGATTTTCTCGTCGGTGGCATTCAGCGACAAAAGCAGCGTGCCGCCGGGAACGGGCTCGACTTCTTCGACATGCGAAAGGTTCACCAAGTAGCCGCGATGCACGCGGAAGAAGCCGTGGCCATCGAGGCGCTTTTCGAGCTGAGCGAGCGACACGGTGGAGAAGTAGCGGTCGTTGTCGGTTTGCAGGTACGCGTAATCGTCGCGCGCCATAACAAAACGAATGCTGTCGATGGGGATAAGAATCTTCTTGCCGCCCTTTTCGACAGGAATGCGCTCCGACTGGCTGGCCTTCACATGCAGCGTAATGTATTCGCTCGCGCGATTCACGGCCTGCTGCAGGCGATCGGTTTCGACCGGCTTCACCAAATAATCGACGGCATTCACCTTGAAGCCTTCGAGTGCATGCTCGCTATAGGCGGTAACGAAAATGACCGCCGGAGGGTTCTTCAAACGCTGCAGGGCCTCGGCGAACTGAATGCCATTGACCTCAGGCATGCTCACATCGAGGAACAGCACGTCCACGGGGTAGCTCTGCATTTTCTCAATAGCCTCGCGTACACTTGCGGCTTCGGCGAGCACTTCGACCCCACCGACTTCGCCCAGCAAGTAACGCAGCTCGGAACGAGCAGGAGCTTCGTCGTCAACGATAATCGCGTTCAGCACAGCATCCCCCAATAACTGGAAAGTTCGTATAAGGAAGGCGGACTCAAGCGCCCCATGCCAACGGCGTAAAACCGTCGGCGAGCGATGCCCGTATACGAATAGTAGCCCAAATTCGCGATGTTTGAAAGCATGGAAACCCTAGAATGGGACACCTTTAGCCCCACTTCACGCAAGCTATAGATATCGCCAATGAATAATGCCGTTCATCAGGAAATTCATACCTTTCGCCAGCTCAGGAAAACCAGTCGCCGACAAAACGCCATAACGCTAGTCTTCCACCAAGCCGTCTTTCATGAACATGGTCACACGGGTGCCATTGCCTGGCGTCGAATCAACCTCCATGCGCGACTCAGTGCCGAAATAACCGCGCAAGCGTTCGTTGATGTTCTTCATTGCGATGCCCAAGCCCTTCGAGGCTTCGGGGCGCAAAAGCTTGCGGCGCTGCTCGGCATCCATACCCACGCCGTTGTCGGAAACGGCGATATACAAATCATCGCCCTCGCTGTACGCCAAAATATGAATCTCGAGCTTTCCTTCTTGCGGCATGGCGTGGCGCACGGCGTTTTCCACAAGCGGCTGCACCATGAACGCGGGTACCATCACGCTTTCAAGGCCCGGCTCGATATCGACGTCGATGGCAAGGCGGTCTTCGCCGAATCGCGCCACTTCGAACGTAAAGTAGCGCATCGTCTGCTCGACCTCGCGCGACAACTCAAGCAAATCGTCGGAGTTCTCAAGCGTACGACGGTAAAACACAGCGAACTCGCGCAGCAACATGCGTGCGCGATCGGGGTCGGTGCGCACGAGCGACGCAATGGTGTTGATAGTATTGAACAGGAAGTGCGGGTTGATTTGACTCTGGAGCGCCTTGAGCTCCATGGTGGTCGCAAGCTTGGTTTGTTGTTCCAGCTCAACGGCGGCAATCTGCGTCGAAAGCAGCTGCCCCAAGCCCTCCGCGAGCGCCACCTGCGTTTCGGTGATGTCGCGCGAACGGCGATAGTAAAACTTCAGCGTGCCAATAATGGCGTCGCCTCGCGTAAGCGGCACGATAATGCCGGCTCGCAGGCCTTTGATGCTATCGGGGAATCCAATCTCTTGCGGTGTGCCCAGCACACGCAGCTTGCCGTCTTCAAGCGTGGCATGCGTAGCCTTTGTGCGAATGGGCGCGCCGCCTGGGCTGATTTCTTCGTCGTCTCCGGCATAACCCAAAATCGACTCACGATCGGTAATCGCCACAGCCTGCGCCCCAATGGCGGGCAGCAGCAAATGGCACACCTTCTGCGCTGTGGGAATGTCGAAGCCCTCTTGGAAGCACGCAAGCGTTTGCGACGCGATTTTAAGAATCGTATCGGACTGACGAGCACGCACCGTATCGGGATTAAGGCGCAAATAGATGAGCAGTGCCACGGAAATGGTGAACGAAATACCCGCGACCACATTCAAATTGCCCACCGTTTCGGGCCAGGCCATCGCGCACGCAAGCACCGCGGCCGAGAGCACGCATATCGCCGCAAGCACGACATCGAGCACGCGCGCATATATATTTCGAGGTGGTTTGGACATGAGGTTCCTTTCATACGTTGGGCAGCGCCGCCCGATGGGCGGAATTTCGAGAACGTCTCTTGAAGAAGGAGATCAATCCGAGCCGCCATGCACCACATTCGCACGACGCGTCGGCGCGATCGCCTTCCCCTAAATCACACTTGCTTCATTCACGACCAAAAGCACGGCCATCAGCAGCAAAAATAGCGCAAACGCAAAACGCAACGCACGCTCGGGCACGCGCTTCACCAAGTTAGCGCCGACAATCGCGCCAGGAATAGAACCGACCATCATCGCAACGCCGACCATGTAGTCGATATTGCCCAAAACAGCCTGCTCAATAACGCCGGGAATCGCCAGAATGCACACCGCGGTAAGCGACGTGCCCGACGCCAAGCGCATGGGAATTCCGAGCATGCTCACGAACAGCGGCACCATAATGAAACCGCCGCCCACGCCCACATATCCGCTCATGAAGCCGGCAACAACGCCAATGAGCGCCACCTTCGCCACGTATTTGGGGGTGAGCTTGATTGCCGGCGCCTCAAGAGGAGCGGCCTGCGCCCCTGCGGCACTCGAGCCGCCCGCTGCCACAGGCGCCGTCGCCGCGAGGCTTGCCGCTGCCGCATCGCCCGTCGCCCCCGCAGCGCCCACCGCCGCCATGTCGCTCGTCGTCGACTTCTTCTCGCACGCCTTGCGACTTCCCTTCGCTGCGCCGCCTTTTGGCGCCGCCAGCGCCTTTTTCAGCATAGTGAACGACGAGTACATCACGACAACCGCAGCTGCGCCCATAATCGCCCAACCCGGCGACACGTTTGCGGCCCACACGCCAACGGGCGAGAGGCACGCGCCCGTCAGGCCGCACACGATTCCCACCCGCGGCAGGGACGTCTTGTTTTTAGCATGCTTCCACATGCCCGAAATTGACGTTGGCACAATGGTGAACAGCGAAGTCGCCGTAGCGGCAATGGGCTCCATGCCAAAAGCCAGGCGGAACAGGGGCACCATAACGGTGCCGCCACCAATGCCCAAAAGCCCTGAAAGCACGCCGACGCCCACGCCAACGAGCGCGGCGATGAAGAACGAAACCATGAATGAACTTCCCGTAAACCCTATTCTGCGTTGCCCATATTAAGGCGAATCTCCGTCGTTGCGCCAGGGTCGATTCCGCCGGCGGCTCCCCATGCCGCACGCTGGGCGCGTTGCGCCTCGGCTTGCCGCACATCACGGTTCGACGAGCTCAAAAGCACGCTTTGGAGAATCGCGTCGTTCGCCATGCGCTTCATGACCGCAGGCCACATCGACTGGAAGCCGAAATACTTCGAACAGTGGGCTTCGGCATATCGAGACGCCTCGCCCGTGGCCGCTCTCGCCGCGCGACGATACCCAGCGCCATCGGGGCGCCCGAAGCTACGCAGCCACGCCGTGCGCTTAATGCGGCGCGTGATGCCTGGCTCCAAGAAAGGCCCCGGGTATGGCAGCAACGATTGCGGCTTGATCTGCAGCAGGTCGATTTGGGTTCGCCCGTATTCCACCTTGCGATACTCGTAGAGCCAACGGAAGATGTCTTGGCGGAAGCGAAGACCTTCACGCTTGGTTTCGGGCGGAAGGTGATGCATGTACCACGTGTTGTCGAACCAGATATCGCTGCCGTACATGCGCAAATCGAGCATGTAATCCAAATCTTCCCCGCGGGCGATCCACGGGTCGAACGACACGCGACGAAATGCCTCACGATGAAGCGCCAAACAACCACCGCACACATGGTTCGAGCGAGACAGGCGCGGGCCCTTCATGGCTTTGGAAATCCACTTGTTGAATGCGGTAGCCTGGTCCCAATAGCGGTTGTACCATTTCGTGGATCGGCTCGAGAGATATTCGCCTTCTTTGTTCAGATAAAAGCCCGACTTCGCAAGAATAGGCACGCCGCTTCGCGTAAGCTTGCCCAGGCCATACATCGCCTTTTCCAGAAACGCGGGATCGTCGATCACCACATCATCGTCGACGAATACCACCGAATCGAAATCGAGTGCGCCTGCAAGAAGAAGCCCCAGGTTGCGCATTGCGCCATAGCCTGCAAGACCCACTTCGTTGCGCAGTCCAATGTTGAGCTGCTCCATGCGCTGGCGCACAAGCGCCATCTCGGGAGCGCCCACCACGGCGATATTCAAATCGGGAAATTGCTCGGCAACGGCGCGAATTTTGCTCGCGGCCTTATTCTCGATAGCGGGTTCGGCAATCACGAGCACAATGATATGCCCAAGCCCGCGCACGCACCGAAGCGATTCGAGGCAGCGGGGCAACTCGCCCGAGGCCGACATCGATGTCGTATGGTCATATGTCGTGGTAACAGGACCCGATTCAACGCGCCCACGCGCGGACACGAACGTGGGAATAATCACAACTGGGTTCATGGGCACTCTTTTCCATCGCTCGAGACAAGGTGCGTGTCCTCGCTTCGGCGAAGCCGTATTTCAGTTACGGTTATTCTACCCCTTTGTTCCGCCCCGCCCCAACGCAACGTATAATGCCCTGGTATTACTTGCGATGCAGCCCATGCGGCCAAGCACGCTCCAACCAAGGAGAACCCATGAAAACCCACCGTCCCTACCCTATGGCATTCATCACGCCCAAAGGCGAACGCGCATGCCGCGCCGGCCACCCTTGGGTCTACGATGCGGAAGTCGAGCGCATCGTAGAAGCGGGCGACCCCAAAGAAGCGGCCCGCACGTGGAAAGAATCAATCGAGTCGGGTGGAATCACCCCTGAAAACGGTGCCCTCGTCGACGTGCTCTCGCGCAAAGGCGCATACCTTGGCACAGGTATTTTCTCGCAGCAAAGCAAGATTCGCATTCGCCTGCTTTCAACCAACGCGAACGACGCGTTCGATTCGGCGTTTTGGGAACGCAAGATTCGTTGGGCTTGGAACCATCGTCGCGCCGTGATGGGCGACGACGTTTCCGCCTGCCGCATGATTTTCTCCGAGGCCGATGGCTTTTGCGGCCTTGTTGTTGACCGATTCAACGACGTGCTCGTAACCCAAACGCTCGCCTACGGCATGGAACGCCTGAAGCCCGTCGTGTTCCCCCTGCTTGTGAAGGTGCTCGCTGAAGATGGCGTCGTCATTCGCGGCATCTACGAGCGCAATGACGTGTCAACGCGCAAACTCGAAGGCCTTCAGGAAAGCTGCGGCTGGTTCCCCCTGGAAAACGATTTTGCTGGCTTAGGGGCTCAGCCCGCGCTTTCGGCGGTGCCCGCGCCTCTCGCGCCAAGCGACGAAGCCGCAGCGGCATTCGGCCCCACCACGACCGAAATCACCGAAAACGGCGTGCGCTACCATGTCGATTTCGAAAACGGCCAGAAAACCGGTTTCTTCCTCGACCAGAAATACAACCGCCGCGCCGTGGCCAATATCGCCCGCGGGCGTCGCGTGCTCGACTGCTTTACGCACACGGGTTCGTTCGCCCTAAACGCTGCCGCTGGCGGAGCCGAGCACGTGCATGCCGTCGACATCTCTCAACTCGCGGTCGACATGGCAGAATCGAATGCCCGCCTGAACGGCTTCGAAAATCGCATGAGCTTCCAGGCCGTCAACGTGTTCGATTTGCTGCCCGAAATCGAGGCCCAGAAAAAAGCACCGTACGACTTCATCATTCTTGACCCGCCGGCGTTCACGAAGAGCCGCAAGACCATCGATTCGGCTACACGTGGCTACCACGAGATCAACTACCGCGCCATGAAAGCCCTGCCGCGCGGAGGATACTTGGCCACTTGCAGCTGCTCGCACTTCATGGATACCGACCGCTTCCGCAAAATGCTCGTGAGCGCGGCGCACGATGCCGGCGTTCAGCTGCGCCAAATCGAGGAACGCCAGCAATCGCCCGACCATCCCATCGTATGGGGCGTGCCCGAAACCGACTACCTCAAGTTCTTCTTGTTCCAGGTTGTGTAAAGGCGGGACAAGAAGGGACAAACGCGCCCGTTCGCTCATTTGTTCGTTCGTTTTGAAACGATCAGCTCGTCTCGCAACGAGGCTCGAAGCTTCCCCGCAAAGCCTTCAGCCTGCCACTCAGCGCGGCACGCCCCATCGGAGCCGCACAAAAAAGCCCGCTCGATTGAGCGGGCTTTCTGCTATTCAGATTTCTTTTCGCCTTCAGCTGCCTCTTCGGGCTTTGCCTTGCGAATGAAGGAATGGCCGAAGCGCTTCTTTTCCGCCTTCGCGGCCTCACGCTCAGCTTCCTTAGCGGCATCGATCTTGTTCTTCGCTGCCGTGGTGGGATGCTTTTTAGCCTCTTTGGGATGTTTCTTGAGCATCTCCATTTGGTACTCGCGGCGAACCTTGCGCACCTTGGCGAAGTCAAACCACAGCGCGCCGATAATCAACGCGTATGCAGGAATCAGGAAGCACCACGTCATATTCGGGTTATCGGGCCACCAGGAGCCAGCGCCCATGGCGACCAACGTGCAGACGATAGCGCCGCCGAGCATGCCCCACCAAATGCGCTTGTACTTTTTGTACTGAGCCGTAGGCGGATTGTAATACTTACGGTCGAGCTCGGCCTGCTTTTGGCGAGCGGCCTTTTGCGCAGCTTTCTTTTCCTGAGGAGTCTTTTGCGTGGACTTCACGTACACGCTCGACGCGGCTTTCGACTTCGGCTTGAGCGACGAGGCAGATTTCTTGGTCTGGCCCTTCGGTCCGTCGGTCTGATAGCGGTCGTTCATCGGGTTTCGTGTGCTCATATGGATACTTTTCTTCTCGAAAACACTTGGTAAATCCAAAGCATAAATAATAAAGAAAGGCCCCATCAAAGGCAAACCTTCAATGGGACCTTTTGGCGTTTCGTTGAAAAACGTCGCATTCACGCCAAAATTGGCAGGTAGCTTTATCGCATAAAGGGAGCAACAAAGGCGCGGGCGCACCTCGAGGCATTCCCCATGCGCAGCCTACATGCGTTATCGCACCACTCGTCATACCAGCAATGTGGCGCATTCAAAATCGTGAAGCGGATGCCACCTAGAAGTTGAACGTGCGGCCCGAAAGCTTCTCATATGCCTGAATGTACTTCTCGGTGGTCTTCTCGATAACGTCGGCCGGCAAATGCGGCGGATTGCCCTGGCGGTCCCAATTGGCGTTAAGCCAGTTGCGCACGAACTGTTTGTCGAAGCTTGCCTGCTCACGGCCCACTTCGTAATCGTCGGCGCTCCAGAAGCGAGAGCTGTCGGGAGTGAGCACCTCGTCACCCAGAATCGTGCGGCCGTCAAGCACGCCAAACTCGAACTTCGTGTCGGCGATGATGATGCCCTGCTTGCGTGCATGCTCCGCAGCGGTCTCGTACACCTTCAGCGACAGGTCGCGAATGTCGGTCGCGGCCTTCTCGCCCACGATCTCAACCGCGCGCTCAAAGCTGATGTTCTCGTCGTGATCGCCAATCTCGGCCTTCGTGGAAGGCGTGAATAGCGTCTGGGGAAGCTTGGCGGAGTTCTGCAAGCCAGAAGGAAGCTCGATACCGCATACGCTGCCCGTCTTCTGGTAATCCTTGAAGCCGGAACCGGTCAGATAACCGCGCACGATGCACTCGATAGGAATCATCTGGGCTTTCTTCACGATCATGAAGCGGCCGTTGAGGTAGTCGCTCCACTCTTTGAACTGTTCGGGCAAATCGTTCACGTCGGAAGAAACCAGGTGATTTTCGACAACGCCCTCGAGCAGCTCGAACCAGAAGCAGCTGATCTGGGTAAGAACCTGGCCCTTGTGGGGAATTTCGTCTTCCAGGATGTAGTCAAACGCCGAGATGCGGTCGGTCGCGACGAACAGCAGCGTGTCGCCAAGATCATAGATGTCGCGTACCTTGCCCTGCGCGTCGGGCTTGATGGTAATGGGGTTCACAGCCTAGTTCCTTCCCTTTCGTTTTGCCGCCTGCGCTTTTGCGCCGCGTTCTTTCGAATTGGCCTTTTCCTTTTGCGCCTTAATGCGCTCTTCGTCATAAAGCGGAACATGAATGGTGAAGCAAGCGCCTTCGCCCTTCTTGCCTTCCACCTGCACCCAGCCGCCGTGGCGGTCGACGATTTCTTTCACAACGGCCAAGCCTACACCCAAACCGCCGCTTTGACGCTGACGGCTTTCCTCAGCACGCCAAAAACGCTTGAACACCATGCGACGCTCTTCGGGGGAAAGGCCGATGCCTGTATCGCGAACGGCAATCGCGGCCATAACATCGCCGCGCTTAACCGAAACGGTAATCTTGCCCGGCGCCGGCGTATAGCGAACCGCGTTGGAGATGAGGTTCGCGGTTGCCTGGCGCAGCATGTCGCGGTCGCCGTAGACGATGACGTCGGGCTCTGCGTCATATTCGAGCGTGAGGCCGGCGTCGTTGACGAACGCTTCGTGCGACATAACGAGCGGACGAATAATGTCGCCCACGTCGACGACTTCCTCATTCATGGGGGTCGAGCGGCTCTCAAGGCGCGAGAGCTTCAAAATGGCGTCGACCAAGCGAGAAAGGCGCTGCACCTCGGCGTCGATCGTATTCAGACGCTCTTCGTCTGCCTCGAACACGCCATCCATAATGGCCTCGACCGTCGACTGAATCGCCATGAGAGGCGTGCGCAGCTCATGCGCCACGTCGGTGGTGAGGCGGCGCTCGAGCTCCTGATTGCTCTCGACGCTTTCAGCCATGGCGTCAAACGTTTTGGCGAGCTCGGCGATTTCGTCTTTGCCATCGAGGTTCACACGAGCCGAAAGATTGCCTTCTTTGATTTCCTGCGCCGTTTTCGTGATGCGGTTAATGGGGCGCACCAGACCGCGAGCGAACACAATGCCGATAAGCGACGCGAGCGCGACAGAGAGCACGGCGGCAAGGCACATGCCCTGGTAGCTTTGCATGCGGAATTCTTGATCGGCCTTCGAAAGCAGCAGATCGCTGCCATAGACCCAAATTTGGACGGTGCCGACAACCTGCCCATCGCCAAGCGTGATGGCCGCGGAGGCCATCTTGCCGTCGGACGGCGCAAACGAGCCCGTTTCATCAATGCTGTTCGAAGATGAATACGAAGAGCCGTTGGGGCGCGACGAGTCGTACACGACGGTTTCGGTCGAAGAGGAAATAACCTGAATGCCCATGCCCGGCTGCAGCATATGCACCGATTCGGCCGGCTCCACATCGTTAATGGAAAGCGACGGGTAGCTCATTTTGTTGCCCTCGCCAATAGCGTCAAGCGTTGCAGAGTTGCTTCGCTCGTAGCGGTTCGCAATGTTGGCGGCGGTGGTATCGGCGAGCTGTTGAACATTCTCGCGAGTATAGGCCTGGAAATGCTCTTCCCACACATAGGAAAGAACGCCCATTGCCACCACGACGGTCATGATGGCAACGAGCGAAAAGGTTACGGTTACGCGAGTGGTATACGAGAAGCCAAAGAACCAATCATAAATGCGCTGGAGCACGGTTCGTTCATCGGTTCGCTGCTTCTTGCCACTTGCTTGCTTAGGTTCTGACGCCATGATTGCTGCGATCTCGCCCCCGTGTTTCTCAATGCCGGCAAGCCGGCGCAAACCGACTTACTGCTTGGTGGGGTCTTCGAAACGATAGCCCACGCCATGCACGGTGTGCAGCCACTTGGGATTACGCGGATTGTCGCCGATTTTGGCGCGCAGGTTCTTCACGTGGGAGTCGATGGTGCGCTCATAGCCCTCAAAGTCGTAGCCGAGAACCTTCTCGACGAGCTCCATGCGCGAATACACGCGGCCGGGATAGCGGGAAAGCGTGGTGAGCAGCTTGAACTCGCTGGCGGTAAGGTCGACTTCCTTGCCTTTGACGAGCACCTTGTGGCCCGAAACGTCAATCGTGAGCTCGCCGAACTCGAGCACCTCGCGCTGAGGCTCGGAATCGGCATGCACGCGGCGAAGCAAGGCGCGAACGCGGGCGACGAGCTCGCGAGGGCTGAAGGGTTTCACCAGATAGTCGTCGGCACCGAGCTCGAGGCCGATGATGCGGTCTTCAACCTCGCCCTTTGCGGTGAGCATGATGATAGGCACATCGGAATTGTCGCGAATGGCACGGCACACGCGCTCGCCCGGCACGCGGGGAAGCATGAGGTCGAGCACGACCAGGTCGAAATGATGCTTGGAAAATTCTTCGAGGGCTTCCTGGCCGTCGCCAACGGCAGTCACCCAGTAATTCTCACGTTCGAGATAGGCGGCTACAGCATCGCGGATTGCCTTCTCGTCTTCGACGAGGAGAATGCGTCGCGTTTCGTTGCTCATGATGAATGCTCCCCTGCTGTATTGATTTCGAGGCCGACACGCGACCCCGGCGTACGGCCGCATGCCGCGCGCAATTTTCGATTTGGGTTTATTGTAACGATTCAGGCGCAACCGTGGGCCATTTGCTGGCAAAACGACATAATAAGCCCCTATGGCCCAAAGAAACCAAACACCTCGACATTCCGCACGCGGCGCTTCGCAGCGCAGCAGGCGTCCGCATGCCCAAAATACGCGCGCAACCCGCACGTCGCGCGGCGCAACAGCACGTCCGTCGGCGCGCAACCAAGCAACAAGGGCACCTCGCCATGGCATCTCGACGGTTCGCGGCAAAGCGGGACGCAGTGCGCACGGCACCGTGAAGCAGAGCCTCGGCTCTGCGACCTTTACGCCTGGCCCCAATGTGGGCATTGGCACAGGGCGCCCTACCGCAGCATCCCAAGCGCCTGACGCACGAATCAACATCTCCCTGCCGGCAGGCGAAAGCCTCTCCATTACGCGACGCCAATTGCTCATTGGGGCCCTTGGCATTGGCGCTGTGGTGGTCGCTGGAGCCGCCGCCTCAGCCGTAAGCAACGAAAAGAAGGCCGACAGCGAAGTTGACGCGCTTGCCGTGAATAAGGAATCGGTGTTCTCGATTTCCGATTGCACCGTGCTCGATTCCGCTCCGCTCTCGCTCGCCGGCGAGTTCAAAATGCCCTACGGCACGTTGGTGTGGGCAAACAGCGAAACCTATGCGGCATGCCTTCTGCCCACCGAAAACTCAAGCCCACTCACGCAGGCTGCCGTTCTCTCGCTTTCCAGCGGACAATACACCGTCGTGCTTGACGGCCCGCACAGCAGCGAGCGCGGCTTCGACATTTACGACGTGCGTTGCAACGACCAGGGCATCGTGTGGATTGAATCCAATTGCTATACGGGCGAGTGGCGCGTTTTCCAGGCCACGCTTTCGCGCGGCGTTGCGGGCGACGCCAAGCAAGTCGACTCAGGCAATGGCGACTGGGACGTGCCATCGATCACCGTTGCGAAGTCGCGAGCGTTTTGGCAGGTAATGCCTTCAACAAGCGGAAACGCCACCTCTGAGCCGTCCGCGCTGAAATCGGCGGCCTTCGGGTCGAGCGACGTGCGCGTCGATTGGCAGAGCAATGGCCGCATGAGCACGTCGCCCTATTCCACGGGCGACGCCATTTGCATTTCGCCGCGCTCGCAAGCCTCCAGCTCGTATTCGCAGCTCACGCTCATCGACGCGGAATCGGGAGCCATGCGCGAATCGCTCACGCTGCCCGCTTCGATGCGCCCGCTCGAAGCCGCCTATGTGAATGGACGGTTCTCGTTCACATTCGACTCTATTTACACCTATGGCGAAGGCCTCGCGAGCCTTGGCACGTATGCTCCCGTAAGCAACGATACGGGCGGCCAGTGGTTCTGTTTCGACCGCAACCCGCTATGCGCCCCCGCATGGTGCGGCGGAAACCTCGTTGTGAAATCGACTCGCACGGTCGCAGGCGTGAATTTAAGCACGCGCGAGATGTTCTCGCTCGACTGTCCCGACGATTGCGACAACTACGGCGATTTCCTCGCCAGCCAAGGTGATGTCAACTCCCTTGTCACGTATCTGGGAATGAGCACTAACGAAGACGACGCTTATACCCTCGTACGCGTGTGGACCGCATAAGACGCGCCCAACCAAACGAGCCAATACCAGCCTAAGGGCGACGCTTCAAGCGCCGCCCTTTTTTCGTGCAATGTTGGCCTTCAAAAACCTAGCAGCAGTCGCATCAATGCGCGGAAGGCGCCGGGGTGGCCGACCGGAAACGCTCGGTTTCTCATTTCCTCTTAAAACGGGAAACCGGAGCTCGACGCATAGGCCGCGAAGCGGCCGGTAGCCGAGCGGGCATTTCCGAGCGTCCGTCCCGGCGCCTTCCGCGCACGGGCTACGACGAGTCTTCCGCGCGGGACAAGACGCCTTCTCCGCATACTGAAAAGGAGCGCCCGGCAGGTCGCCGAACGCTCCTTAGCGATAATCGAACAGGCTTAGAATTCCAGGCCTTCAAGCTTTTTGAAGGCTTCATCCTTGTGCTGCAAGAACGCCCACGGATTGAAAATCTCGTCGAGGGTTTCCTTGGAAAGCTTTGCCTCGGGGTCGGCTTCCAAACGCTCGCGATAGGTGGGGCCGGCAACCGCATTCTGGATGTCATGCCACACGGCCATGGCATTGCGCTGCACGATGACATAGGCATCTTCGCGCGTAATACCCGTGTTCACCAGGGCAAGCAATACCTTCGAGGAGAAGATCAGGCCACGCGTGCGGTGGAGGTTGTGCTCCATCTTGTCGGGATACGTCTGCAGGCCATCGAGCATCCACTGCATTTTGCCGAACATATAGTCAAGCGCAATGAAACTATCGGCCAGAGCCACGCGCTCAGCGCCCGAGTGCGAGATGTCGCGCTCGAACCACAGCGCCACGTCGTCGAGGCCGACCTGGGCGTTCGCCTTCACGATGCGAGCCAGGCCGCACACGCGTTCCGCGGTGATGGGGTTGCGCTTGTGAGGCATGGCCGAAGAGCCCTTCTGGCCAGCCTTGAACGGCTCTTCCGCCTCGATGACATCGCTTTCCTGCATGAGGCGCACCTGCAAAGCGATGCTCTCGAGCGTGGAGGCGCACACGGCAAGCGCGCACATGACCTGCGCATGGCGATCGCGGGCAAGCACCTGCGTAGACAGCGGATCGGGAGTCAGGCCCATTTTCTCGCAGACGTACTGCTCAACGAACGGATCAATGCTCGAATAGGTGCCCACCGCGCCAGAAATGGCGCCCGTTGCGGCAACCTCGCGGGCCTGCTGCAGGCGAGTCTCGGCGCGCTTGAGGGCCCAAGCCCAGCTGCCGAACTTCATGCCGAACACCATGGGCTCAGCATGAATGCCGTGGGTACGACCCACGCACAGGGTGTCCTGGAATTCAAACGCGCGACGCTTGCAGGTTTCGCCGAGTTGCTTCACGTCGGCCAAAATAATGTCGAGCGCCTGGGTAATTTGGTATGACAGCGCGGTGTCGCCCAAGTCGGAAGAGGTCATGCCATAGTGCACCCAACGGCTGGGCTTTTCTTCGCCTTCGGGAATATCGGCATCGATATACTCGGCCATGTTCGTGAGGAACGCGATAACGTCGTGGTTCGTCACGGCCTCGATCTCGGAAACGCGGTCGACGGTGAAGTTCGCATGGTCACGAATCCACTTTGCGTCTTCCTTGGTGATGCCGCACTGCCCCAGCTCGGCCTGGGCCTCGCATGCGAGCAGCTCGATTTCCTTCCAAATGTTGAACTTGTTCTCAAGCTCCCAAATGGCGCCCATGGCCGGGCGCGTGTAGCGAGAAATCATACTGGTCCTTTCAGGCGAATTGACCAGGCTATTATACGGCCAATGGTACAGCGGGGGCGCAAACTCGCGGAATCGCGATAAAGTCGAAGCGCGAACACCCTAGAGGCGAAAAAGACAACCGCTCACACGCAGAAGGCGCCGGGGCGGCCGCTCCGGAGGTGGAAAAGACAAGCGTTCGTGTTCGGGGGCCCTGGGCGAACGACTGGAAATGCTCGGTTTCTCACTTCTCCCCAAAACGGGAAACCGGAGCTCGGCGCATAGGCCGCGAAGCGGCCGGTAGCCGAGCGGGCATTTCAGGGCGTTCGCCCAGGCCCCCCGAACACGAACAGAAAGGCATGCGAATCGTCAGACGGCACTCGATTCGCGCAGCGGTGGCCTACAAAGCGCCGAATACCGCGCGAACGTCGTCGACGATATCGTGCTCGGCAACCACGACGGCCTTATCGCCCGGGTAGAGCACCATGTCGTCGGTCGCCACCTCGGCCTCGCCATATTCGCGGCGATCAACAGCAATGAGCAGGCTGCCTTCGGGCAGATCGATAACATCGACGGGCACGCCGTCGTTCATTTTGAAGTGGCGAAGCTTCTGCGGGATCGCGATTTCGAGCAGCGCGATATCGCCGCGCGAAAGGGCCGACACGACGCCCACGCCGCCCATCAGGGCTTCTTCTTCAATCATGTTCGCGATAAGCATGGTCGACGACACGCTCTCGATGCCGACCTCGCGAAAGATTCGACGATTCTTGGGGTTGTTCACGCGAGCGATGCAGCGATTCACGTTGAATACGCGCGTCGCGATTTCGCACGCCACCAGATTGTCGTCGTCGCGGCCCGTTACGGCAACGAAGACGTCGGCCTTACGAATGCCCGCGTCTTCCTGGAAGTCGGAGTCGCAGCCATCGCCGTTAATGATGAGGTATTCGCCCTGAAGCTCGACGGAGAGATGGTCGGCCGTATCGCGGTCGCTTTCGAGCACGGCGACTTCATGGCCCTTGCCCAACAAAACGCTCGCCAGGTATTCGCCGACTTTGCCGCCGCCCATAATAACGATATACACCGCAGCCTACCTTTGCATCATGTAAACCGAGAACGAATTCAGCAGGTCATGGCGAATGCATGCCAGCACGCTGTCGCCATGGTAGAGCACGCTGTCGCGCGTGGGAATGGAGCTCATGGAGCCGTCGCGGCGCTCGAACGCGATTATGCGAATGCCGTGGTTGCGTTCGAGGTCGCCCACTTTCACGCGACCGCGGGGCGTCATAGACAGGTCGATGGAGAAGCGAAGCACCTCAAAGTCGCCGAACGTATCGAGATGGCTTCCGTGGCCTGACATGATTTTCGAGAAGATTTCCTCAGCAACGAGCGAGGTTCCGCACACATAGTCGAGGCCCAACTGCATATAGGCTCGCTCGCGCGCGGGGTTGTAAAGTCGCGCGATAACATGAGGCACGTGAAAAATACGGCGAGCGACCTCGATCACCATGAGGTTCGAGTTGTCCGACTGCGTAACAGCAGCCACAACGTCGGCCTCCTCCACGCCCGCGCGCACAAGAACATCCTCGTCGAAGCCTACGCCCTGCAGGGTGTTGCCATTGAAATTGCGATCGAGATTCGAGAACGCCGCGGCATTGCGGTCAACGACGCACACGTTGCCGTCGCCCTGGGAAAGCAACGTTGCAAGCTGAGAGCCAACACGCCCGCAGCCAACGATGATGATATTCGCCATACTCCTGCCTTTCGGCCTACGCCGAGGTCAACGGCGCGTTAGAGGAATTTGTAGTAAACAGGCTTGACGCCCCAGTCGCCGATTTGGCTTGCACCAAGGGCTTTCCAGCAGCCCGGCGCCAAATCGAGGGCTCGCCCATATTTCTCGAAGCCGCCCGTATCGGTCACCGTTGCGACAATGATGGTTTCGCCGTAGCGAATGGCAACCGCGTGCCCAAGCAGATTCGACTGCGACTGGGGAACGGCCACCGTGAGCTCGTTTTCAGAAAGCAGGCGGCCCGACGCGGTGGCATCGGTGCAGAAGTTGCCCGAACCGTCGTCGTTGTCAGAGCGGCTGTACGCCGAAGCCATGCCGTACGACCAGCCGTCAGACTCATCAGGGAGAATGCGCGGTGCAGTGGGCAGCGGATTGGTGGTTCCCAAGGCCAACGCGGCCTCGGCGGTAGACGAATTCAGGGCGTCATATGCGGCAAGCGCGATAACCGGATCGGGGTCTTTCACCGTGATGGTGCGCGACGCGGTTTTCGTAAGCGAATTTGAATCGCTAATGCGCTCCTGCGCGTTGGAATCGCCTTCGGAAGAAGCGAATGCCTCATCGTCGGAAACGGTATTGCGTGCCTCGCCGATGCCAAGCGTGGAGTTGTCCACGTCATGGGATGCCACGGCGGGCTCAAGGGTGATGACCGTGAACCCCGCAGCAACAAGGGCGACAACCGCCACGGCGATGAACGCCGCTGCGAACGCGTGCCTATTGCCGCGTTTTTCAGCGATACGAGCCACTCGGCCTCCAATGTTCAAGATGCGCGCCGCCCAAACCTCATGCGGCGAATCGCGATGGAAAGCACATACGTGCTGACCTGCGAAACGCATCTGCCAATACAAGAAAACTATCCTATTATATCGCGAAACCGAGAGGGCTCAAAATCCACGCCGCGAATGGCGCTCGCAGCTTCACACCTGCGGCACAAAAAGAGCAATAACCAGGTACGCCACCGTGGCCATCGGGGGAAATGCGGCGAGCAGAATAACCGCGATAATGCGAACCACCGTAGCGTCGACGCCAAAGTAATACGCGATTCCGCCGCATACGCCGAAGATGCGCTTGTCGGCACGCGAGCGGCGAAACGCCTCATGGTTGCCAGGCTGCGCAAAGCCCGACAGCTTTCCAGATTTAGTCGCCCACAGCAAATACCCGCCGGCAGCAAGCAAGCCGCAGGGCCACACGACGTTCCACAAATGACGAATGAAGTTGATCAAACTCGAAATAGCGGCGGCCGGAACAAGCACGTTCACAAGATTCCATGCGCCAATAAGAATGAGCACCACGCCAATAACGACGGCGACCTGCGGAGCATTGCCACGTTTTCCTGAAGAATTTTGAGCCATGACGATACGCCTCCTAGAACATGCCGCGCGGCGTAAGGGGCGACGGCGATATCTCGATTACCTCAAGCGGAGCTGGAGGCGCAAAACCAAACGTCGCTGCGGCCAAGAGCACGGCGAAGCACGCAGCAGCCGCGAAATAGAACAAATCGTCCTGCATGGCTTTCCCAATGAGCACAAGACCGATGACAACAAAAAGGCCAGGCCATAGCTTGGAAATGCCATACAGAAGCATCTCAAAATCAACCACCCCAACCGAGACGGCCAAAAGCGTCAGCCCGCAGAACATGAGCATGAGGCCTAACGAGAAACGGCGCAGGCGCGCCATGCTGCGAGAGGGCGTGATCATGAGAGCCGCGCCCGTGAGGCAAACGGCGATAGGCAAAAACTGCCACCACTCGACCTTCGGCGCAATAATCGTGAGGGAAAACGCCGTAATCACCGCAAGCGCTGCGGTGCCAATCCACATGCCCGCACGCGACCAGCCATGAGGGCCAATGCCACAAGGGGAATCGTCTTCAGAAAAGCACGGGCGCGGCGAGCCGTCGGCCGCATACGCGTCGCACGGCAGGGTCTCGGGGGAAATCGCCACATGCTTGGGCAACACGAGCCACAGCGTGGCATATACCAGGGTAAAGAGCCCGAACGTAGCAAGAACGAGCAGCGCGGCGAGAATGCGAACGGCGGCGGGGTCCATATCGAGCCCTTCGGCAACACCAGAACACACGCCGGCAATGGCCGTATCGTCGGAGCGATAAATTTTCCTCGTTGCCGCCAACGTGTCCTTCCTTCTCGTCACGCGCGGCACGTGGCCGCGCTCTTAAGCCTGCTCTATCTTCGTCACCAAAAGCTCCGAAATGCGACGGCGACGCACCTTGCGCACCTTGAACGTAAAGCCGTCCTTCGCGAATTCATCGCCAAGCTGAGGAACGCAATCGAATTCGTCCATAAGCCAGCCGGCCACGGTTTCGTAATCGTCGCTCACCTTCACGGGGAAGCCAGCCTCGGCCGCTTCGTCTGTGGGACACGAACCCTTCACGCACCACGAACCCGCGCCAAGCGCTTTGATGTCAGCATCTTCGAAGTCGGTTTCGTCGACGATTTCGCCGACGATCTCCTCGACGATGTCTTCGATGGTAATTAAACCAGCGGTGCCACCGTATTCGTCAACGACTATCACCATCTGTTGACGATTCGTTTGCATCTCGTTGAGCAGCGGCAGCAAGCTCTTGCTTTCGGGCACGAAACCCACCTCGGCCACGTAATCGGCCGCAAGGTCGTCTTCTTTATCTTCGAGCAAAGGGTCGATGAGGTCTTTATAACGAACGATGCCAATGATGTCATCGTCATCGTCGCGGAACACGGGCAGGCGTGAGTAGCCTGTGCCGCGCATGCGGTCGATAGCCTGGCGCACCGTTTCGTCGGAGCCCACCATAATCATGTCGACGCGCGGAGTCATAACTTCTTCCGCCGTAGCGTCTCCGAGGTCCATGACCTCATGAATCATGCGCTTTTCTTCGTCGTCGAGCTCTTCGTTGTCGGCGACCATTGTGCGAATCTCGTCTTCGGAGACCTCTTGGCGACGCTTGTCGCCGAAAAACATCGAAAGGAAGCCTTTCGATGAAGGCTTTTCTTCAAAAGAAGGGGTCGAACTCGTGGGGCCTGCGTCCATAAAGGCACGTCACCGCTTTCATAAATCACCGCAGCCATGCGGGTGTGCTTACAGCACGAACAACAATATCGAGAAAAACTGCAGGACGCTGCCAGCGAGCACCCACAGATGGAACACCATATGCATGAAGGGAATTTTCTTCAGCACATAAAACACGCAGCCAATGCTGTAGCAAACGCCGCCGGCGACGAGCAGCCAAAGGCCGGTTGGCGCGAGGTTTTCGACAAGCGCCGGCAAGAATCCCACTACGCACCAGCCCATGATCAAATAAATCACGACCGACACCCAGCGAGGACGGAATGTCCAGAACGCCTCGGCAGCCATGCCGATAATCGCGAGCGCCCACACGAACGCGCACAGATACACGCCGCCCGATTCGGAAAGCGTAACCAAGCAATAGGGAGTATAGCTTCCCGCAATGAACAGGTAAATCGCAGCGTGATCGATGACCTTGAACACGCGCTTCGCGCCATCGATGGCAAGAGCGTGGTAAAGCGTCGAGGCCAAGTATTCCATGAGCATAGAGATGGAATAGATGAGCGCCGCGGCCAAAAGCACGCCTGCGCCATCGCCGACAGCGCGCACAATGCTAATGGGAATCGCCGCGATGGCTAAAGCCGCGCCTACGCCGTGCGTAATGGAATTGCCGATTTCTTCGCCCACGGAATATTCGCGCACCTTCTTGTGGCGGCGCATGGTGTCGTGGGCGGAGGATGTTAATAAAGTAGTCATGGGTGCAATTCTAGCATGCCAACCGCCATGGGCGGCCCCCTTGCCATATTTGGGCACAAACGAGCGGCGATAGGACAGAGCAACCAATGGATATACCCGGAACAGGGCCGCCCGTGCAGTGACTTTTTTACGACGCCTGGGCGAATTTGCCCGAAAAAACGGCTATGATTCCAATGCGGGCGGTGCCACCGAGGGAGGGGTTGTGGCGCCGCCTTTTTTGCGTATGGCGCCAACTATGCCGCGCTAGAACAGCCCCATTTGCTGCGGTTCGTACTCGTATTCGCATAAAAGTTCGCCGACCGTGATCTCAACCTCGTACGATTCCCATTCCTTCACAGGCGCGGCAAACACATTTCCGCCCTGCTCGAGCATCAAAATGCCGCCCACCATGCCCACGCAGCGACCAGCGACCATATCGCTCGGCGAATCGTCGGGCAGCTGCACGATGTCGGGCGCCGCTTCCACATCACCGAAGTAGTATTTCGTGAGGTCAAGCACGCCGCCCTCGGGCTCAACGCCATGGGCGCGAGCCGCTTCGTACACCGTTTCAATGGCGGCATCGGCCTTGAACGGGTCGCTGAGCAGGCGAACCTTCGTACCCAAACGCATGGTTTCGTAAATGCCCTCCTGCGCGCACAAGTGGGCCTCGAGCGCGCGGGCCTCGTCGGCATTCGCGAAACGCTTCAAAATGCCCGCGACGCGCGCACCCTGCTCAAGCAGGCGCTCGATGCCGCGCGTCTCCGACGAAATGCCCACCTTCAAATGCTGCGGCGAGAAATACGCCATGTACACGAAGTGCGGCGTGAGGTTGTAGGCGCGCTGCTGAGCCGAAATGCTGTCGGCGTTGTAGAAAGCGGGATTGAAGCCCGTCTCTTCGCGGCAAGCCGGACACATGTCATCTTTGTACTGGGAAAACGGCATGAGTTCCACGCTGTTTTCGCATGCCTTCGATTGGTAGGTTTTCAAATCGAACGGTCCAATGCAGAAGCGCTTTTGCGTATGGCGGAACGTAAAGGTGCGGCCCAGAACGGGCAGGCGCATCTGCTTTTTTCCATACACATCATTGACCAGCAGATAGGGACCATCGGCGGCATAGCCGAGCCCAGAAAACACGAGCGTTGCATTCGGCATGAAACGAGGCATGCGGGCGAATCCTTTCACAAATGGCAGCGCCGACGCGCCGCGAAACTTTCGGCGTTCGATAATAGCGCAAACGCCGTGCAGGCGAGACTTCGCATTCGCGGCGAAACCGAAGAGGTACATGCCCGCTCGCCCGCGAAAGCGAAAGCCCCACCATCCAGAAAGAGGCCCAAAGGCTACGCTTTATGGCGCACAAGGAAGAATAGCGACGCCATGCGCGATGAGAAGGCGCGCGGGACGTGGGGCTTTACGCGCCCTTCGCCATAATGAGATTGGCCAGCACGCCAACAATCGAATCGGCCGCGCCAAGCGCGGGAATATAGGTGAAATTCGGCGCCTCGGTGCCCGCTTCGCGCGCCGCCGAGACGAATTCCTCGCGCGCCTCGATGCCCACCTCATACGAAGTCTCGATGCAATCGACCGAGAAAATGGGGCACACCACGGCAACGTCGCGCGCACCTTCGGCCGCCAAGCGACGCAGTTCGGGTTCGAGGAAAGGCCCAAGCCATTTGCGCGAATCAAAGCGCGATTGGTAGGTGAGCACCACATCTTCGGGCGCAATGCCCAACTTGGACGCCAGCCCCTCGGCCGTGGCCTTGGTCGATTCGGGATAGGTGTCGCCCGCCGCTTGAAAGCTCACGGGAATGGAGTGGAAGGAAACCACGAGCTTTTTGCCCGGCTCGTACGACCACGCATCGCGCACCGATTGCGCGAGCGCATCGAGATAGCCCGGCGCATTCCAATAGTGCGAAATCGTGCGCGCTTCCGGCCGCGGCAGCTCGGGATGCTCGGCCATAGCCTCGCCGAAGGCGCGCTCGAATTCCTCCAGGCACGTGCCCGCGCACGCCTTCGTTTCCTGCGGATAGAGCGGCACAACCACAATTCGAGAGACGCCCGCGTCGAGCAGCGCCTCAATGGCCGATTTCGTCGACGGGTTTCCGTAGCGCATGCCCAGTTCAATCGCGACAGGTTCGCCCATAAGCTCCGCCAGGCGGGCGCGAAGCTTGTCGCGCTGCGCGAGCGACGTAAGCAAAAACGGGCTGCCCTCCTCAGTCCAAAACTGCTGATAGTGCGCAGCGGTCTTCTTCGGACGATTCGGCAAAATGCAGAAATTGAGCACCGGCTTCCAAATGAGCCGCGGTACATTGATGAGGTTGCGGTCGGAAAGGAATTGCTTCAAGTAGGGACGAATGGCTTCGGGCGTTGGAGCATCGGGGGTTCCCGTGTTAAGAATCAAAACGCCCAGCACAACAAACATCCTTCCATGCAACGCGAGCAGCGAAAAGCCGCACGCCCCCTTTATAGCGAACCAAACTTTAGCACCAGACGAAAAGAGGCTGGCCCCGCACGGAACCAGCCACATGAGCCGCAGGAAAATGACGGCGTATGACGTAATGAAAGACGCTTGGCCACGCGTGGCACGCGGCCCAATGTCTATTCGACGAACTCGGCAGCAGCCCTGCGAGCGACCTCGTCGAAATCGAGGCAACCCTGGGCAGTAAGCCGTCCACCGCAAATAAGATCGCCAAAGGCGACAACCCCAACGCACGTTACTCGCGCGAGGGAACGCCGGCCGCCGTAGCGCAGGCCATGGCGATTCCAGCGACCAAAGCGGGGGCGAGCTGCGCCACATCGGGAAAATCAGCGCCGCCAAGGCGCGCCGCCGCGATAACGCCGAGCACCAAAACGGCAGTTGCCGCAAGCATACCGCAGGCCGCAAGGCCGCGGTTGTCGCGGGCGCACAGAAGCGAGCCTGCCACGGCCGCAACCAGCCACGACACCGCCATCGCCCACATGCTCGGGCTTGCGACGAGCGACAACGCCGCATTCTCCATAGCGCTCGCGCCCGGCATGGCGCCAAACGCGAACACATTCCAGCCCGTTAAATCGAGCGAGCCCGCACATGCCAGGCAAAACGCCGAAACCGCCGCGAACGCCGTGGCAGCGAGCGCATGCTTGATGTTCAAGAAATACCCCGCGAGCAGCGGCACCGCCGGCGCGAAGCCGAACGCGCCCGCCAAAACGGCCGTCGCCCCCACATTCGCGCAGGCGTGCCAGCGCGCGCCGCCGAGCGCGAGCCATGCCACGCCCGCAAGCGCGAGCGCCAGCGCCAAAAACGGCGACCCCGCAAGCGCGAGCGCCACCACGAGCGCGCTCATCGCAAACGCTGCGCCAGCCCCGGGCCACGCGAGCGCCGCCGCGACGGCGACGCCCACCACGCCCCAAAACGCCGGCTCCATGCGCCCAGCAATCGTCATGCACGCAGGAATGTTCGCAGCCGCCTCGAACGCGGCGAATCCGCATACGACAGCCGCCCATAAACGCGCGGCCAGCGCCTTCGTGCGCGGCGCCATGCGGTCGAACATGCTCAAGCCCGCATACGCCCCGCCGCGTCCCGGCAAGAAGGCCGACGCCGCGCCGCCCCCTTCATCAAATTCGGCGCCGTCGTCACACGCCTCGCCCACCAATACCGCAAGCTCGCGCGCGCCTCGCCGCGCATCGCCCATATGCGGCAGCATGGCGTCGGCGAACAGCTCGACCGAATCGAATCGGTCGTTGCGATCGATTGCGAGCGCGCCAAACAGCGCCTCGTCAATCTCCTCGTTCAAATCGTCGCGCACCATAGACGGCACAAACACTTCCGCCTGTTCAATAGCGCGTTCGGCCGCATCGAGCCCGGGCGCCCGAAACGGATTTTCGCCCACGAGCATTTCATAGGTAAGCGCAGCGAGCGCCCACTCATCGGTACGCGCGTCACATGCTTCAAGGCGCATTTGCTCGAGCGGCATATACCCAATGGTCCCACCCGCCGCTCGGCCATACCCCGCCGCATGCGACAACTGCGACAGGCCGAAATCGGCCACTTTGACCTGGCCTTGCCGATTGATCAAAACGTTATCGGGCTTAATATCGAGGTGAAGCACCTGGTTCTCATGCGCCGTTTCAAGCGCGCCAGCCACCGCTTCGAACACGCACGTCGCCACATCGAGCGACAGCGCGCCTTCCTCGCGCATGAGCTCGGTGAGCGTGATGCCGTCCATGTATTCCATGATCAAATACGCCTGGGCGCCCGATGCGTCGAAGTCGTACACACCCACAATGTGCGAATCGGACAGCATGGCAGCCGTGCGTGCCTCATCGAGCCCGGGAATCTCGCGCGGCGAGCGCGCATCAGCGGGCGACGCGTAGCCGTCAAGGCGCAGGCACTTAATAGCCACGCGTCGCTGGATACGCGTATCCCACGCCGCAAGCACCGTCGCGAAACCGCCCGCGCCCGCTTCCTCGAGCGGCCTATATCTGTTCAAGATGAGATTTTGCACGCCACATGGCCTTTCTGTTTTAATGGTTGGCTATTATATCTTTTTTAAGCTCACGTACTAAAACCGCAGAAAGGCTTGAGTCGCCCATGGGATTCTTCTCGAAATTCGAAGGCAAAATGGAAGATACCTTCGAGGGTGCAGCGGGGAAAATGAACAACGCCCCCATCTCGCCCGTCCAAATAATGAAGAAGGCTGAAAAGCAAATGCGCCGCGAGAAAATGGTGAGTGCGGGCCGCGAATTCGCCCCCACGCTCTACACCGTGCTCGTGAACGCCGACGACGACCAGCGTCTCTTCGGCTTTTATCCCACGCTTGCGGGCGAAACCGAAACGCGCCTCGAATCGGCAGCGTCTTCCGAAGGTCTGGCCCTGGATTGCAAGCCGCTCGTGCGCTTCATCGTGGACGAGAGCCTGAAGCACGGAAAATTCGACGTGATCGCCGAAGTGGTGAGCGCACCCATCATCGCACAGCTGCGCGATGAGGAAATGCAGCGCTACGGCATGGCTCCCGCCGGTGGCCGAGGCTACGCGCAGCAACCCCAGCAGCAACCCGCATACCGTCAGCAACCGCAAGCGCAGCCCCAACAGCCCGCCTACGCGCAGCCCAATCGAAATGCGGCTTTCGGTCAGGCGCCCGGATACGGCGCAGCAGCAGGCGCGGCATACGTCGCGGCCCAGCAACCCGTCGCAAAGCCGCCGCTGCCCCAGGTCAACGAAGACGAAATCGATTACGACGCCAACTACGGCGAATACACGTTCAACAGCGAGAACTTCAGCGACCCCCATGCGCCGGTCAACGTACCGCCCGTGATTGAACCCGAAGCTCCCGCCTACGCCAACCAGCAGCACGTCGCACAGCCGGCTGCCGCCGGAGCCCAGGCCGCCCAATCGTTCGCGCAGAGCATTCCGCAGCCTCCCGCGCCCGAACCGGTCATTTTGCCTGAGCAGGCCCCCGCGTTCCCCGGCGCATTCCCCGCGACCTACCCCGCAGGCGGAGCTGGCGCATTCCCCGATGTCGCCCACGTCGCCGAAGCCGCAGGTGGCACGCCTGGCATGCCGGGCAATGCCGCTTATGCGGGCGTTCCCGGAACCGTCGCGTTCACTGCGGGTGCCGCACAGGCAAACCAAATTCCCAATGCCAATGCCGTTCGCGCGCGTCTCATCGACGTCGCATCGAATCGCTCCTACGACCTTGCCACCAACCGCGTGCTCCTCGGCCGCGAAACGGGCAACGACATCGTCGTGAACGACCTGAATGCTTCGCGCCAGCACGCGCAAATCGAATTCGAACCGCAGGGCGTCTGGGTCATTACCGACCTTGGCTCCACCAACGGCACGCTCGTCAACGGCGCGCCCGTCACGCGACGCGGCCTGTCCGACGGCGACCGCATCACGCTCGGCATCACCGATTTCATCTTCTCACTGCGTTAGGAGCCCTTCCGTGATCGACATCGTCCTTTTAGTTGGCCGTCTTCTGTTCGTCGCGCTTTTGTATCTCTTCCTGTTCGCCATCATGAAAACGGGAATTGGCCTGGTGAAAGGCCAGCGCAAACGCGAAAAGGCCTGGGAGGTGTCGGTAGAACGCGGGCCCAAAGAGCTGCGCGGCGTGAAAATGCCCGTACGCGGCCCCGTTATCGTGGGTCGCTCGCCTGGCGCCGACATCGTGATTGGCGCGAGCTACGTTTCCGCGCGCCACGCGCGTTTTTCCATCATGGGCCAAAACCTGTTCGTTGAAGACTTGGGTTCAACGAACGGCACTGCCGTAAACGGCCAGCGCATCGCTGAACCTGTCGCGCTCAAGAGCGGCGATGTGGTCAATATCGGCGACGTCACCATGCGAGTGAGGTACGAATAATGGCCGCCGCAAAGAAGGCCCAGCGCCGCGGCCGCCACGCCAAGGTCGATTTCCCCGAATACGGTTCTCGCACCGACGTCGGCCTGGTTCGCGACCATAATGAAGACAGCCTGACCGTGGCCCCACCCGTATTCGCCGTCGCCGACGGCATGGGCGGCCATGCGGCAGGTGAGGTCGCCAGCGAAATCGCCATCCAAACGCTTGTCGAAAACGCACCCGACACCGCCGACGGCGATGCGCTTGCGCGCGCCGTGGTCGAAGCGAATCGCGCGGTTATTCGCGCCGCGGTCGACGGGCGCGGCAAACAAGGCATGGGAACCACCATGACCGCCGCCGTGGTCGACGGAGTTCGCCTCGTGGTGGCACAGGTTGGCGATTCGCGCGCCTACCTGCTGCATCGCGGCAATCTTCAGCGCATCACGCGCGACCACTCGCTCGTGGCCGACATGGTTGAAGCGGGCGAAATCACCGAAGAACAGGCCCGCGTGCATCCCCAGCGCAGCGTCATCACCCGAGCGCTTGGCAGCGATCCGCGAACCCTTCCCGATATTTACGAGATGACGCTCGAAGGCGGCGACAGGCTGCTTTTGTGTTCGGACGGCCTTTCGTCGATGATTGAAGACGACGTCATCCAAAGCGTGCTTGTGCGTCGTTGCGACCCGCAGCTTTGCGCAAACATCCTGGTAAATGAGGCGATTAAGGCAGGCGGCTTCGACAACGTGACCGCCGTCGTAATCGATGTGAAAGGCGACGAAGAGACCCGCGTGAAAAAAGCGCGGTTCCGCAGCCGAACGGGCGCCATTATCGGCGCGCTTGCGCTTCTTGCCGTGCTCGCCGCAACCGCCTTCGGCTCGTATGCCTATTTGAACCACGTGGCGT
The DNA here is from genome assembly GCF_977041755.1 of Slackia sp. Classification (NCBI taxonomy): domain Bacteria; kingdom Bacillati; phylum Actinomycetota; class Coriobacteriia; order Eggerthellales; family Eggerthellaceae; genus Slackia; species Slackia sp. The sequence continues at coordinate 5,287 of NZ_CDRRGL010000004.1, read as the reverse complement.
TTCTTACCGTCGATTCGAATAACGAGATTGTCGTGAACCGCGGCCTGCCGGGCGAGGTATTCGGCATCCAAACCTACACGCTCGACCATAAAACCGGCGTGAAAACGAACGATTTGGACCTTCCGCAAAACACCATCGACAGGCTCACCGAAAACGGCGGCATGCGCGTCGATTCCGTGGCCGACGCCGATTCGCTCGTGAGCACGTGGAAATCGCAAGCGACTTCCGAAAAAACGCAGGACGACGCCAATGAGGGAAAGGGTGGTGACAAATAATGAGCCGTCGCAATACCGAACTGCTGCTTTTGTGCTTGGCGGCGCCGTTCGTTGTGCTGCTGTTCGCCATGGTGCTCGTTCAGCAAGGCACGGCGCTTTCTCTCGAATCGCTCACCGCGCCCCTCGGCCTGTTCGCCGCGTTTGTGGTGGCGCACATCGCCACCCGCTTCCTTGCGAAAAACGCCGATCCGGCCATTTTGCCCATCACATTCGGCCTTTCCGGCATCGGCATCGCATTCGTCACGCGCCTCGCGCCCGATTTGGCGGTAAGCCAGATTATCTGGCTGTTCGTGGGCATCGCGTGCATGGTGATCACTCTGGCGGTCGTGCGCAACATCGACCGCCTCTCACAATACAAATATACGTTCATGGTGCTGGGCATCATTTTGCTGCTCTCCCCCATGATTCCCGGCCTCGGCCAGGAAATCCTCGGCAGCCGCATTTGGCTGAAGCTTGGTCCTTTCAGCTTCCAGCCAGGCGAGATCGCGAAAATCTGCATCGTCATCTTCTTGGCGTCGTATTTGGCGCAAAACCGCGAGATGCTCTCCATTTTCACCGTGCGCGTTGGCCGCTTCCGCGTTCCCGACCTGGGAACGCTTGCGCCACTGCTCGTCATGTGGGCGATTTCGTTCATCATCGTCGTGTTCGAGAAAGATTTGGGAAGCGCGCTTGTATGCTTCGTGCTGTTCCTGGTCATGCTTTATATCGCGAGCGGAAAGAAGCTCTATTTAGTGGTGGGCTTCGGCCTTGCCGCCATTGGCTGCGTGTTTTTGTACCAGTTCTTCGGCCACGTGCAAATTCGCGTGAACACCTGGCTCGACCCGTTCTCTGACGCATCGGGCAATGGCTATCAGCTGTGCCAAACGCTCTATTCCCTAGCCGATGGCGGCATGGTGGGCGTAGGCATCGGCAACGGCCTCGCCGAAAACATCCCCGTCGTTGAGTCCGACTTCATCTTCGCCGCCATCGCCGAAGAAACGGGCTTGCTCGGCGGAGCCGCCGTGTTGCTTTTGTATTTGAGTCTGTGCATTCGCGGTTTCGCGACCGCGGCTCGCGCGAAAAGCGACGTGTCGGCTATGATGGCCGTAGGCTGCACCGTGACCATCGTGCTTCAGGCGTTCATCATCGTGGGCGGCGTTACGCGACTCATTCCGCTTACAGGCCTTACCCTGCCTTTCATTAGCCAAGGCGGATCTTCCCTGCTCGCAAGCTTCATTGGCATTGGCCTTTTGCTGCGATGCGGCGACGAGGGCACCGGCATCAACTCGGAAGTTCGCGACGGAACGAGCCGCATGGCCCCCATTGGCGCGCACGGCTCGCACGGCCGCCCCGCAGAAACGGGCGTGCTCGGCCGCGTTGCCCTGGGCAAACGTCTCACCAATACCGCGCTCGCGTTCGCGCTCATGTTCGCGGCGCTTGTAGCGAACCTCACCTACGTTATGGTGTTTATGGCCGACGAGTATCAGAGCTACCCCGGCAACAACCACACGCTCTATAAGGAAGCGCGCACCGAACGCGGCTCCATCTCCACATACGATGGCGTCGTGTTGGCCGACAGCGTGCAGGCAGACGATGGCGGATACACGCGCGAATATCCGCAGGGTTCGCTCGCAGCTCACCTGGTGGGATACTACTCGCAGGTTTACGGCGCATCGGGCATTGAGGCCTCGCAGAACAACGCGCTGAAAGGCGATTCGAGCTTCGCAAGCTGGACCGACGTAGTGAACAGCATGGCGGGAATCGAGACGCCCGGCAACGACGTGCGCCTCACGATCAATTCCGAGATTCAGAAAACCGCCGAATCGGTGCTCGAGGGCTACAAGGGCGCCGTCGTGGTCATGAACCCGAAAACAGGCGCGGTGCTCGCCTGCGCGAGCTCGCCCACCTACGACATCAACGACGTCGACGACATATTGGCCCAGGCCGCAAGCGGCGCCGACGCCACGAATGGTGCGCTCGTCAACCGCGCCACGAGCGCCGTGTATGCGCCGGGCTCCACATTCAAGCTCGTCACGCTTACTGCGCTTATCGAGGGCAACCTCGCCACGCCTTCCACCACCGTCGACGCGCCTGCGCAAATGACCATCGGCAACGCATCGGTCACCAACGCCGACGACATTGGCTATGGCACCATCACGCTCGCCCAGGCTCTCGCCGTTTCGTCGAATACAGCATTCGGCCAGTTCGGTGAGGAAGTCGGCAGCGACCTGCTCGTGAAAACCGCGCAGAAGTTCGGCTTCGGCAGCGCCATTGACACCGACATCCCCACCACGGCAAGCCTCATGCCCGACCCCGACGAGATGACCACGTGGGAAACCGCGTGGGCGGCATGCGGCCAGCCGGTAGGCGAACACGCAAGCCCCGCAGGCCCGCAGGCCACCGTGCTGCAAATGGCGATGGTCGCCTCGGCGATTGCCAACGACGGCGTGCTCGAGAAGCCATACTTCGTTGAAGGCGTCTACAACGCCCAAGGCGAGCGCTCCTTCAGCGCAACTCCGAAGAGCCTCGGCAGCGTCATGTCGAACTCTTCAGCGAAAACCATCACCGAAATGATGGAAGGCGTCGTGAACAACGGCACTGGCGCGGGAGCAAAAATCCAAGGCGTGCAGGTCGCCGGCAAAACCGGCACGGCCGAGACGAACAAGGAATACAACGACAGCTGGTTCGTGGGCTTCGCACCGTCCGACAACCCCTCGGTCGCCGTCGCTGTGCTCATCGAAGAAGGCGTGCACGGCACCGACGAATCGGGCCTGGCGAGCGTGCGTGCGCAGAAGGTGTTAACTTCGGCACTTCAGGCGCAAGGCCTGCTGTAGTTGGAATAAAATAAGGTATTTAACGAAAGAAAGCGCTCGGCAATCGAACCAGGAAAACGCACCAGCCGAAAAGCGCTTAACCATAGGTCCATCCGCGGCGGCGGAAGGTGAGGAGAGAAACGTGATAGGCAGAGTATTCAACGGCCGATACCGCATCACCGAGCGCATCGGCATTGGCGGCATGGCCGAGGTCTACAAGGCCCAGGACCAAACGCTCGGCCGCATTGTCGCTGTGAAGGTGATGCTGCCGCAATACGCAGCCGACCCCGAATTCGCGGCGCGCTTCAAGCAGGAAGCCGCATCGGCGGCCAACCTGCAGAGCCCCTACATCGTGAACGTGTACGACTGGGGCCACGATGACGGCACATACTTCATCGTCATGGAATACGTGCGTGGCACCGATTTGAAGAGCGCCATTCTGCAACGCGGCGCCATCAATCAGCGCAAGGTCGCCGAAATCGGCAGCCAAGTGTGTCAAGCGCTTTCCGTCGCGCATAACCAAGACATCATCCACCGCGACGTGAAGCCGCAAAACATCATGGTCCAGCCCGACGGCAACGTGAAGGTCATGGACTTCGGTATCGCGCGCGCGAAAAACTCCGTGAAATCGCAAACGAGCAGCGTGCTTGGCACGGCGCACTACATTTCGCCTGAGCAGGCCCAGGGCAAAGAACTCACCGGCGCCTCTGACATGTACTCGCTCGGCTGCGTGCTCTATGAAGCCGCCACGGGCCAACTTCCCTTCGACGGCCCCGACGCCGTAAGCGTCGCCATGAAACAAGTTCAGGAGGAGCCCCTGCCCCCTTCGCAGGTCAAGCCCGACATTTCGCCCGACCTCGAAGCCATTATCTTGAAGGCGATGGACAAAAACCCCTACAACCGCTTCCAAACGGCGCGCGATATGAAGCAGGCGCTCGACGACTTCCTCATGGGACGCCCCGTAAACATCGCCGGTGCGGCGGGCGGCTTCGCAAGCGCTCCCACGTCGGTCATGGGCAGCGTGCCCGGCATGGCAAGCGAAGCGGGCGGCACCGCCGTTATGCAACCCATCGGCAGCGACGCGGGAATGAAAACGAACTCATACCGCGGCGGCAACGATATCGACATGGGCAAGGCGAAGAGCAAGAAACGCGGCCCCCTTATCGCCGTCGCGGCCATCGCGGCAATCGCCGTTATCGCCGCGCTCGCGTTCGCGATAACGGGAGGTCTCGGCGGGGGCGACAAAGTTCCCAACGTGATTGGCCAAACCCAGGAAGCCGCCGTTCAAACCATTGAAAAAGCCGGCTACACCGTAGGCACCGTCACCGAAGACTACGACGCCGAAACCGTAGCGGGTCGCGTGTGCAAGCAAGACCCCGAAGCCGACAGCGACCTCGAGAAGGGCGGTAAGATCAACATCGTCATTTCGAAGGGTGTAAAGAAGGGCTCCATTCCCAACCTCTCGGGCATGACATCCGAACAGGCCGAAAAGGCGCTGAAAGACGCTGGCCTGAAGGCCCAATACGCCGGCAACGAGGCATCCGACGCCGATAAAGACACCGTGAGCAGGCAAGACCCTGCCGCAGGCAAGGAAGTCGACGAAGGCACCACGGTCAAATATTGGATTTCCACGGGCCCCGAAGACACGTCGGTACCTAACGTAGTCGGGTCCGACCAGGCAAGCGCAAAAGCCCAGCTGGAAAGTGCCGGGTTCACCGTGCAGGTCGAAACGGGCGACTACAGCGATAAATACGGCGAAGGCATCGTCATGTCGCAAAGCCCCAACGGCGGCAAGCTTGAAAAAGGCGGCACCGTGACCATCACCGTATCGCAGGGCCAAGACCCCGAGAAGAACAAAGTCACCGTACCACCAGTCACGGGCATGAGCCAGAGCGAAGCGATTAACACGCTGCTCTCCTACAACCTCGCCTATGCGCTTGACACGGCATCCGCTGGTTCGGGAACCCCGGGAACGGTTGCCAAGCAAAGCGTCACCGCCGGAAAGAAGGTCGACAGCGGCACCGTGGTCACTATCTACGTCGTGCCCGAATCTTCGAGCTCCACGGGTGATAACACGAACAACTCCGGCAACGCTTCCAACACCGGAAGCACGACGAACTAGCGGTCGAGCCCTTACTTTCAAGAAGCGTCCCTCATCGAGGGGCGCTTCTTTTTTAGCGCAATGGCATTCTCGAATAGAGTGAACGCCATTCGACAACG
>NZ_CDRRGL010000003.1:0-61044 GCF_977041755.1 Slackia sp. | reverse complement strand
GCAGAAATCAATCCCGCGACGAACATGTGCGAAGTTAATCATGAATACGCGCTCGCCGTCGCAGCAGCTGGCGGCACGCCCGTCATGCTGGCGCCCCTCTCAGATTCCCCTTCTTATGTCGAAGACGTGCTCGCCTCGCTTGACGGGGTTCTTCTTTCGGGAGGCGGCGACATTTCTCCTCGTGCATACGGAGAATCGCTCAGACATCCGTCAATTCTTGGCGTCAACGAGCAGAGGGACTATTTCGAGCTTCAGCTTGCTCGACGAGCCTTCGTGTTAAACATGCCGACGCTTGGCATTTGTCGGGGTTTGCAAATCATGAACGTCGCACTTGGCGGAACTCTTTATCAAGACCTCGCTCTTATTGAGGGCATCGCCGACGAGCAGGTTCACCTTCATCGGCAGCCAAAGCCCTACGAACGAGGGCAACACGAGGTGAATATTTCACCCAGATCGACACTCCACGCCATATACCGCGAAGAGCACGCCGAACAAGCGGACGACCCTCTGCCGCTCTTCGTCAACTCCATGCACCATCAGGCAATTCGCAATATTGCCCCTTTGCTTGAAATAACCGCGACGTGCGGCCCTGTTATCGAAGCGGTCGAAAGTCACACCTCGGCCTTTTACGTAGGCGTGCAATGGCATCCGGAGTATTTGGGCAACGCCGCGCCGCTTTTCCGCGCGTTTCTAAACGCAACGCGCGCTTAAAACGATGGAGCCGCCGAAGCGACCCCATAGCATCACGAATCCTCTTTAAGCAGAAAGCCACATTCTTATTTCGCCTTATCGCCCTCGAGGAAACGCTTGATGTCGCGACTCTGGAAATAAGCAAGTCCCAGCGTGCAGGCAATCGCGCAGGCGATGAGCAGCGCAGCGCCCACAAAGGCAACCTCGAAGCCGGCGATATCGATTACGGCGCCCCATAAAAATCCCGAGCATACGCCCGCAACATTCGCTGCCATGGAAATGCGCGCATACACAATAGGATATTCAAGGCCGCCGAATGTTTTGCGGGCAAACGACGGCGTCATGACATTGGTGACGCCGTAATAGACGCCATACGCGAATGCGCCCACCGCGATAACGACGGCCGCATTGCCGGCGCCGCCTACCAAAATAAGCACAGCACCCACGATGCCCATGGCGATGCACGCAACCGCGCCCGAGAACGGATGCTTTTCACCCACGTATCCAAGCCCGAGCTTTGTGCCCGTTTGAGCCGCCATGGAAAGCGACGTGGCCCATGCACCAAGCATGGGAACAGCAGATCCAACCGCCAACGTATGCACATACGAGGGAACCATGCCGTTGAGGTACATGCCGAAATTCAAGCAGAAGCAAAAGCCCATAATGAGATAGAACTGGGGCATTTTGAACGCTTCCCTCGCCGCGATGCCCTTGCGGGCGCGAGGATGCTCGCCTGGCGCAAGTTGAGCGACAAGGGCAGCGGCATCAATCGGCGCAGAAGCTTGACCCTTTTCATCGGTCGAAGCACTCTGCGCATTTGTCCCGTAGGGCAAAAGTCCTTTGTCGGAAGGACGGCTTGCGATGCATGCAATCATAATCGGCACGCATGCGAGCGTAATGGCGGCGAACACGCGATAGGTCGCCTGCCACCCGAGCGCTTGAATGAGGGCGCCACCAACGGCTGCCCACACCATGCCGCCAACACCCGTAAAAGCCGCAACCAAACCAATATAGAAGCCCGCATTCTTATCGAACCAACGCGTGATAAGCGTCGCGGGCGCCAGATAAATTAGCGTGCACGTGCCAAATCCCATAAGCACGCCGCACGCGAGGTATTGCCACAATTGCGTCGAGAACGACACCAGGAAAAACGCAAGCGCCGCCACAAAACACGACCCTCCGATGCATGCACGCGCATCGCAACCGTTCAGCAAACGGCCCGCAAAGGGGAGGAATACGAGACCAGATAGGCACGCAAGGGGTGTGAAGTAGCTCAGCACGCCCGTTCCCACGCCCAAATCGGCGGCGGCGTAGGGATAGAAGATTCCGGCACAGCTATGCCCAAACGAAACGGGGCAAAACATGCATATGACAAGCGCGAAAACAACGAAGAAACCAAAATGAGGACGCGCGTTCCGAGCATTTCCCGATGGGGATTCAGTCACCATAAAACACCTCTAAACGAAAACAACCATTCCGCTGAAGCAAAAACCATGCCACAGCGACCAGAAGAAGACGAGGGCCGTGCGCGACATAACGCAACAGGCCAATCGGCGCGTTTCCCTGAGCCAAAAACAGCAGCAATTGAACGCCCGACTTTCGGCCGACGCGAAAAGAAAGCCCGCATCCAGGGGAAATGGAGTGCGGGCTCGCAAAAAGGAGATGCGGCGGCATGAGAGAGGAATGGGAAGATGAGCCACCGCCGAATATGCGGAAAGGCAACTACTTGCCGGTAAGTGTCGTTTCTTGGCGAATAAGACCCTCGTCATAAAGCTGGGCAATTTCCTCGTCGCTCACGCCGAGACCATGCAGAATCTCTTCGTTGTGCTGGCCGACGAGCGGCATGCCGCGCTGAATCTTGCCCGGGTTCTTCTTCAACTTCGGAACGACGTTCACACCGCGCATCGTTTCGTCATCGTGGGCGTTTTTCCACGTGGTAAACGTTTCACGCGCTTTGTAATGAGGGTCGGCATCGCAATCGGCGAACGTATAAATGCGGCTGCAGGGAACGCCTGCTTCGAGCAGGATTTCCTCAGCCTCGGCACCCGTATGCGCACCGAAGAATTCGGCGAGCTTGCCCTCCAAAATATCGCCAGCGGGCGTACCCATGCCGCACAGGCCCATGCCGTCATAGAACGGGTCTTCGGCAATGTCGATGCCAAGCACCTTGCATGCGTTGCGCACAACGCCGGCACCCAGAATGAGGATGTACAGATTCACGCCGTCTTTGCAGGTATAGGTGCCATATCCCGCAGAGCTCGTCGAGTGGGACCCCTCGCGCTTGGGCAGCACGCCGGCATTGAGGTAATTCACCACATAGAAGCCCGAGCAGCGCACCATAGCCTCATACTGTGCAGCATCGATTGAATCGCCCTGACCGGTTTCCTTGGCGCGGTTAAGGGCGGCCAACGCTCCGACGATGGCAAACAGACCAACAAAGTAGTCGGAAGGCTGCGGGAACGCGGGCACGGGAGCTCGATCGGGGAAGCCATTCATTTCCATATAGCCCGAAAACGCCTGACCGATGGCATCAAAACTCGCGCGGCTTATGTAGTCGGGGTCGCCCGTTTGGCCAAAGCCCGAAATATGTACAATGACGAGCGCCGGATTAACCTCCCACAACGCCTCGTCGCTCATGCCCCACTTGTCCATCTGGCCACCACGGAAACCGTCAACCAGAATATCGGCGTTTTCAAGCAGCTTGTAGAACAGCTCGCGACCACGGCCATGACGCACGTCCATGCACAGCGATCGGGAATTGCGGCGATCCATGCGCGTACCCCAACCGGGGAGCACCGGGTTCGGACGGCTCGTGTCGCGACCTTTGGGATTTTCGATGCCAATGACATCGGCGCCCAAATCGCCCAACATCGCGCAAGCAAACGGCCCAGCAATCGCCTGCGAAAGATTAAGAACCTTCACGCCCTGCAGCGGGCCAAACGGTTCGAACGTTTCTTCTGCCATGTTTCCTCCTCCTTGCATGTGGATACGGAAGGAAAAGCAAAAACCATGCCAGAAGCCGGCCGCGCCACCGAAAGCGCGCCTTCCGCCGAAGAGCTGCAGGCGGAATTCATCGCCCGATACGGCCTCACACCACGCGAGACCGACGTGCTGCGCGCCGTGGCTTGCGACGAGCGCCCTCTCAAACAAATTGCCGATGATCTGGGAATTTCGCTTCGCATGGTGCAGCGTCACCTCACGAACATCTACGAGAAAACAGACACGCAAACGCGCACTGGGCTCACGAAAGAGTTCATGGGAAAATAGCCTCAATCAAGCATGAGTAAACTCACCCCCTCCCTACGAGACGTATTCGCCTAAAGGGGGTACAATGGGGGTCGTTTGGAAAGCCGCGCAACGCGCGACTGTAGCCACGTTCGCAGAGAGAGGAACTTTCCATGGCTAAGTTTTCCCACGTTATTGTCCGCCGCCCCGGCAAATCGCTGTGCGACGGCATCACCAGCGCACCTGAGCTGGGCAAGCCGATTTACGAGAAGGCGATTGAGCAGCATGACGCCTACATCGAAGCCCTGAAGCAGTGTGGCGTTGACGTTACCGTGCTTCCCGCAATGGAAGAGTATCCCGACAGCTGCTTCGTCGAGGACACCGCCGTTATCACCCGCTGCGGTGCCATCATCGACAACCCAGGCGCTGGCACCCGCAATGGCGAGGCCAAGGAGATGGAGCCCACCATTCGCCAGTTCTTCGACGACGATCACATCGCCCACATCACCGCTCCTGGCACGCTCGAGGGCGGCGACGTCATGATGGTTGGCGACCACTTCTATGTGGGCCGTTCCGCTCGCACCAACGAAGAGGGCATTCGCCAGTTCATCGAAATTCTCGAGGGCTGGGGCCTTTCGGGCAGCGAGGTGCCGCTGGAGTACGTGCTGCACCTGAAGACCGGCGTGAACTACCTGGAAGACAACAACATGCTCGTTTCTGGCGAGTTCAAGACCAAGCCCGACTTCGAGAAGTACAACAAGGTTGAAATCCCCGAAGATGAGGCCTATGCCGCCAACTGCATTTGGGTCAACGGCACCGTCATCGTGCCCGAGGGCTACCCCACCGTGCTCAAGGCCGTGCAGGATCTGGGCTACAAAACGCTCACCGTTGACACGTCTGAGTACCGCAAAATCGACGGCGGCCTGTCCTGCCTGAGCCTGCGCTTCTAATTCGCGCATCTCGCTTGTAAACGCGCCATTCGCGCACATGCACAAAGGGAGTCGAGCAATCGACTCCCTTTTTAATGCGACAAACCATTTCGCGCATTCGCACAGACACCAGTGGCGCCGACTAAAACGCAACACCCAGCATAATGAGTGCAATGCACAGGGCGAAGGCCGCATAGTCTCGCGCCACGAACGGGTGGCGATCGTAGGCGCTCTCACGCGTGCGCAAGTAAAACCCCCGCTGCTCGGCAGCAAGCGCCGTGGCGTCGGTTTTGCCCACCGAAGAAAGCAGCAGCGGCACGCACAAAGGCAGCATAAGGCGCATTTTCTTAAGTGGATTCTTCGTATCGTATTCGACGCCGCGCGCGGTTTGGGCTTCCATGATGGCATTCATTTCCTGCGAGAAAATAGGCACAAAACGCAGCGCCGTGGTAAACGTGAACGCATAGCGATACGGAATATGCAGCTTCTCGACGCAGGCGTTCGCAAGATCGCCAAGCGGGGTAACCATGAGCATGAGCAACAGCGGCGTCGCCACGCCGAGCAGGCGAAGGCACGCCTTGCTGCCCGTAATAAGGCCCTCATCGGTGGCAAATCCAAACACAGGCGTGCCCGCACGCATGAAAAGAACCTGCAGCACAAATAAGATGAGCGCAAGCGGCACGAGCAGTTTCATGAGCACGACCAAACGGCCCACAACACCCGCGTAAGCCCCCATAAGCAACGTGAACGCGAGCAACCCTACAAGCATGGCGTAAGAATTGGACAGAAACGTCGCCGCGATAATGGAGGCGGCAAGCGCCACCTTCACCACGGGGTTCAGCTTATGCAGCAGCGTGTCGCCCGGCATATAGTCGATAACGTTAAGCACGGCAAGCCAGCTCCTTCGCAACGGCAACAATGTCCGACACTTCGGAAAGTCCCGCAAATGCTGGTGACACCTCGGCCGCGAGTTTTTTCGCCAGCGCGATAGCCTGAGGAGGTTCGACGAAAGCGCTCTGCATGAGGTCGGCGTTCGCGAACACATCGGCGCACGTTCCGCGCCCAAGAATTTCCCCGTTCGCCATAACCACCAGGCGATTGGCGAAATCGCTCACCACTTCCATGTCGTGACACACCATGACCACCGCGCTTCCCGCCGCCGCCATGTCGCGCACGGTTTCCATAACCGTCATGCACTCGCGGTAGTCAAGCCCGCTCGTAGGCTCGTCAAGCACGATGACCTGCGGCTCGCCCACCACGACCGACGCAAGCGCAACCATCTGGCGCTGGCCGCGCGACAGCGAAAACGGCGCTTCGTCGAGCGGAAGGCCGAACCGCTCGCACGTCGCTTTGGCGCGCGCAGATGCCTCGTCCAGCGAAACGCCCTGCAACAGCAGCCCGAATGCAACCTCGTCGAGCACGGTATCTTTGCAAATTTGCCGATCGGGATTTTGGAACAGCGTGGACACGTGACGGGCAATGCGACTCGTGGGAACCTCGCGCGTATTCAAGCCAGCAACAACCACGTTGCCCTCGGCAGGCTTAAGCAAACCGTTGAGCAACTTGGTGAGCGTGGTTTTGCCCGCGCCATTCTGGCCCACGATACCGACGATTTCGCCAGGGAGCACCTTAAAGTCGAGCGCTCGCACCGAAGCGCCGCCACCCGGATAGGAATAACTCACGCCTTCAAAACGAACCACTGGCTCGCCAGTGCGCGCAGAAGAGGAAGCGGCAACAACGGAATCACCGTCAATCGATGAGTCGCACATAGCCGCATGCAAAGGCGAACTCGGCACGGCAGGCACCGCACAAGCCCCCTCAACGACGGCGCCGCGCACGCCCTCGCCCACGATGCGGGCAACAAGCGCCGCCGCCTCATCGACGGAAAGCGCCGGCTCACCCAGCTCGCACAGCCCCGCCGCCGCAAGCGAGTTCGACACGCGAGCGACGCGCGGGCTATCAACGCCAATCTCACGCAGTCGCTCGCCATGCGAGAACACCTTGCGCGGCGTATCGTCGAATATCAGTTTTCCCTGTTCAAGCACCACAACCCGACTGCAGTATTCCGAAAGCAACGCAACCTTCTGCTCGATAACCACCACGGTGATGCCGGCCGATCGGTTTACTTCGCACAGCGTTTCGAACACAAGCGTTGAAGACGCCGGGTCGAGCGCCGCGGTGGGCTCATCGAGCACCAGAACGCGCGGGCGCAACGCCAGAATAGCCGCAATGGCAACCTTTTGCTTTTGGCCACCCGAAAGCGTTGCGATTTCGCGATCGCGCAAATCTTCGATGCCCACCGTTTCGAGCGCCTGCTGCATACGAGCGGGGATTTCATCGTGCGTCACGCCGAAATTCTCCAGCCCGAACAGCAACTCGTCACACACATTCGATGCCACGAACTGAGCATCGATATCTTGCAACACGCTTCCTACCAGGCGTGATACATCGGTTAGGGTAACCTCGCATGTATCTTTGCCATCGACCAGGCACGCCCCGTACAGCTCGCCCGCGAAGTGGTGCGGCACCGCACCCGACATAACGCCCGCCAGAGTCGACTTGCCGGCGCCCGACGGCCCAATGACCCCCACGAATTCGCCCTCGGCAACGGCGAGCGATGCCCGTTCGAGCGCGTGACGCTGCGCGCCTGAATACGTGAACGTTACGTCTTTAACTTCGATGATCGAATTCATGGCCGGCCTTTCGGAAACCTATATGCGAGATGCTACTTAATTACTCTTAGATACTTGATAACCTTTAGAAAGGTTAAGTGCGGCCTAATCTTCGACCTTCAGAGCCTTCTTAATGGGCACATAAAGCGCCTGGCACAGAATGGCATTGAACACCGCCGTGGCGATAACGACGGGAAGCATTGCGGCGGCGAGTTCGCCGACCACGCCGATCATGGCCATCTTGATAACCATGAAAATGCAGCCCGAAAGCACCGTGGTCACAAACGCGCCAACCAAAGGAATAATCTTTTTCGCCGGCGTCTTCATGCCCGCCTTTACGATGAGCGCCATAACCACCGCGGCAACGCCTTCCGCTGCGAAATCGATAAACGGCGACGTGGTGGTAATTTGAATAACAGCCGCAGAAATAAGGCCAATGACCAGGGCTTGGCCGATATTTGGACGAACCACCAAAATAGTCAGGCAGAACGCCGAAATGATGAACTCGGGCGAAATCATGCCGCCTGTGGCGCCAGAAATCGCCTTGCCCACAAACATATTCAGAATAAAGCCCGCCGCGAGCAAAATGGCGAGCAGCACGAGCGCTTTAATGTCGAGCTTTCCGCGATCGACGGTTGCGACGGTACGGGGCTGGGCGGTAGTAGCATTTTCAGACATGAGATGCGTCCTTTCGAGGAAAGCCTGTCAAAGTCGCCCGTTAGCGCTATTCGCTAATGCCACCTGTTAAATGCTACGAGCATTTAACAGGTCGGGAGCAGGTTGAGTAACAGGTTGAATGAGCGTTGTTCGAAGAAGTGGAGGCGCGTGATGCGAATGCGGTCGATGCCTTTTACGTTGGCGCGCCCAAGGAAGTTCGGCGCATACAAAAAGGCCCTCGGTCTAACCGAGGGCCCCTATTCGCCAAACTATAAAAGGCGTGAGGAACTCACAGTCGACCGACCGTATTCGCATCACGCCACCACCAGTTCATGAGGTTGTTCTGAATGCTGTTCATGCTGGTGGCTCCTTTCGGAAAATCGTCTGCAGCGCCTGAGCGCTGCGTTTTCGTTGCCACGCACTATAGCACACTAAAGCACGCTAGCAATAAAAATTTCGTGAATTGTTTTCCGCCTGCGCTTCGTTCGCGCATTGCCAGGCATAATAGCCAACGTTGTTTTTAACCGCGCTTTATTCGATCGCATATCGATTGCGCCCAAGAGCCTTGGCGGCTCGGTGAATGCGGATTGACTCCCCGCTTCCCATGTAACTCGCCCGGGGCTCCGCACACGACGATTGGCCTCACATGGCGGGTTGTTCTCGCATTTCGCGCAACAATCCAAAAGAAATGGCATACAAGGCTGGCACCTCGCTCGCCTGACTTTCGCTGCGGCTTTATGCCGCTTGGCACTTTGCGACCTTTCGGCCGTAGCTCCCGTATGCCGCTCTGCGGCTGCAGGCGCCACGTCCATCATGCCCGCAGAAACGGCTGCGCACGCATCCATTTCGCCCGCATGCCTGCTCGCCTCGTGCCACGTGCGACCTCGCATTCAATTCGCATCGCGTTAAAGCACCTGACCAAAGGAGCACGTCATTACTACGTTCGCTGAGCTCGGCCTTTCCGAGCAGACCCTCGAAGCCGTTGACACCCTCGGCTACACCGATGCAACCCCCATCCAGGAGCAGGCCATTCCGCTGGTGCTCCAGGGCCGCGACCTTATCGCCGCCGCAAAAACCGGCACGGGCAAAACCGCCGCGTTCTCGCTTCCTTCCATGGACCAACTGGGCCATCGCGAAGGCAACGACCGCGGCCCCTTCATGCTCATCGTGACCCCCACCCGCGAGCTGGCCAGCCAGATCGCTGACACGTGCATGCCCATCGGCAAGCACACGCACCACTTCGTGGGCACATTCGTGGGTGGCGTGGCCTACGGCCCGCAAATCAAGAAGCTCGAGCGCGGCCTCGACGTGGCCATCGTGACCCCCGGCCGCATGATCGACCTTATGGAGCGCGGCGCCGCCGACCTCTCGCAGGTTCAGGTGCTCGTTCTCGACGAGGCCGATCGCATGCTCGACATGGGCTTTTGGCCCCAAGTCCAGCGCATTGTCGAGGCCACGCCCAAAAACCGCCAGACGCTGCTGTTCTCGGCGACCATCGACCGCAGCCAGGACAAAACCATGTTCAGCATCCTGAACGACCCCGCGATTGTTGAAATCGCCCACCGCGGCGAAACGGCCGACAAAGTCGACCAGTACGTGATTAAAACAACGCGTCGCCAGAAGCCCGAGCTGCTCAACTCCTTCATCAAGGAAAAAGGCGGCTACCGCGTTATCGTGTTCACCCGCACCAAGGGCGGCGCCGACAACTGCTGCAAGCGCCTTCGCCGCATCGGCATTCCCGCCGAGGCCATTCACGCCGACCGCAGCCAGGCCCAGCGTAGCCGCGCGCTGACTAATTTCCGCGAGGGCAAGACCAACGTGCTCGTCGCCACCGACGTGCTCGCTCGCGGCATCGACGTGCCCGAGGTCGACTACGTCGTGAACTACGACCTGCCCATGATGCCCGAAGATTACGTGCACCGCATTGGCCGCACAGGCCGCGCGGGCGCCGATGGCTTCGCCGTGTCGCTCGTGACGCCTGACACGCGCAACCTGCTGCGCAACATTCAGAAGTTCACGGGTCAGGAAATTCCCGAGATGAACTTCGAGGTTTCGGCCGATGCGTTCGAGCCGGTTGAAGGCGCCGATGAACGCCTGCTCGCCGACGACGAGAGCTACTTCTTCGAAGAGAAGAAGAGCCGCGGCAAGAAGGGCGGCAAAAGCCGCGGCGAAGGCAAGTTCGATCGAGGCAAGGGCAAAGGCGGCAAGAAGGGCGCCCGCAAGCGCGACTTGGAGCGTTCCGCCGAGCACAAGCGCAAGCTCGAAGCCGAAGCGAGCGGCGAAGAGTACATTCCCGCCAACCCGCACCACAACAACGGCGGCGAGAAGAAGCGCAGCCTGAGCGAACGCCAAGCCGCAGCCGACGCAGCTTACGCAGCCATGTTCGACACGCCGAATATGGAAGGTGGCAAGAAGAAGTCCAAAAAGCGCGGAAACGACGAGGGCGGCTATTCGTACGATTCCTTCTCGAAGAAGGGCGGCGCGAAGGGCAAGCCCGGCAAGCGCAGCCGCATGGCCAACCATGACGACCGCGACCTCGACGGCTTCCGCGACGAGCGCCGTGGCGGCGGCCGCGTGCGCAAGTACAACGACCGCGACGATCGCCGTAGCAGCAACGACCGCAACGGCGGCAAGCGTGGCAGCTGGGATACCCCGCGCAACGAAGCCTATCAAGGCAGCTTCTTCGACGACGAGCGCGGCAGCCGCGGCGCACGCGGCAAGAAGTACGCCGACAAGCAGTACTCCGACGGCCGCGGCAGCAAGCCCGGCAAGAAGAACTACGGCAACGGCGGCCGCGGCGGCAACAACCGCAGCAACGGTTTCGGCGGCAAGGGCTTCGGTGACCGTCCGAGCAACGGCGGCGGACGCCCCGGCAACGGCGGCCATTCTGATGGCTTCCAGCGCTCCGGCAAGGGCGGCGCGAGCCGCAACAACGGCGGCAACTTCGGCGGTCGCGGCGGCAACAACCGTGGCGGCAAGTTCGGAGGCGGCCGTCCCAATGGCAACAACCGTGGCGGCAAGGGCGGCAATCGTCCCGGTCGCGGCGGCCGTCGCTAAGCGATAGCAAAATCAAAACGGAGGCTCCCCGTGAACTGCCTCCCATTTCTTGGACATGAGAAATGGGAGGCTTTTTTATGCGTGTCGACTTGAGGGTGAAACACGACATCGGGGCCAGGAAGGCGGCAATCGAGCTCTTCGAGCGAGGCCACGGCTGGATTGGCTATAGCCAATCCACTCAAGAAGGACCTAGGATGGAAGGCCATCAGGGAGCATCGCGAGGAGAGGGGCCATACGGTATAGCGTCGGGACATGGTCCGGAAAAACGTCCGAAATCCCATTCAACGCATTTTGATAGTATGAAAGCAGTAATTGAACAGAGTTTTGAGAGAAAAACGTATGAATCAAATTGTTTCGTTGTTTATGTTTAGCCGCGGTGATTATGAGAAAGTTAAACAGGATGCATGGGAAGAAAACTGGAAAGCCATGCGGCTGTATTCTGTTGTGGCGCTTGTTGCCTTTGGGGTCATAACGCTGGTGAGTGCGTTTTCTCTGAGTATCGGGAAATATAAATGGGTGTATCTGGCCTATACGTTCCTTTCTTTGGTCTATTTTTGCATTTCTCGTTGTCAACTTAGAAGCTTCTTGGGGAAAGAGCTGGTTATATACAGCTTTTTTGCCGCGCTGCTGCTGTTCGGCATTATTACGGGAACGCTGATTACACCGGAGGGGCTCACTGTCGACTACATTGTGTTCACGATGGTAGCGCCGCTGCTGTTTACCGCCAGAACGGCGGTCATGAACGGGCTGATTCTGAGCAGTATGCTGCTCTATATCGGACTTGCTTTCTTTGCGCAGCACACCCCAATTCTATCCAATAACCTCGTGAATGTGATTCTGTACGGGGTGCTGAGTATGTTTCTGACTGCCACGGTGATGCGAAGCAAGCTCCAGAGAATCCTGTACCATAAGGAAAAGGAAATGTTGGAAGTCAGCAAGCGCGAATCGCAGGAACGAATCCTGAATTACGAGAGATTTCTCACGGACATGGTTCGGTATGCCGCTTCAGAAGAAAATCCGGACAAAGTACTGAATCAACTGGTGGAGTATATCGGACAGCGTATGACCGCCGATCGAGCGTACATCTTTGAACAGAATGACCACGGAACGTTTGACAACACCTACGAGTGGTGCAAAGCGGGTGTATCCAAAGAAAAAGATGACTTGCAGGATGTGCCGTATGAAGGCATCATTGAAACATGGTTTGCACAATTTCAAGAATCCAACAATGTCATCATCCATGACATTGAAGAATACAAAAAAACAAGCGAAGCCATCTATGAACTGCTGAAACCTCAGGGTGTCAATACCCTTGTGACAGGGCCAATTAAAATCAACGGCAAGATGGTCGGATTCTACGGTGTGGACAATCCTCCCGAAGAGAAACTGCATGAGATCTCGAATCTGATAGATATGATCGAGTTTATGATCTCTTTTATGATAAGACTGCGCGATAACGCAGATGCACTGGAGCACAGTGCATTATATGACCAGCTCACAGATTGTAAAAACAGAAAAGCACTGGATTGGGCGTACACAGAAAAGCTAGAGAAGTACTTTCCCCTGGCGGTTGTCATGTGCGACATAAATGGCCTAAAGGAAATAAATGACCAAAAGGGACATGACGCCGGTGATAACGCCATTGTGCAGACCACACAGACGCTGAAATCTGTGTTCGGAAAGCGTCATGTGTATCGGCTTGGCGGAGATGAGTTCATTGCGGTTCTGCCAAACATCACACATCAGGCGTTTCAGAAACTACTGGAAACGGCAAAAAGCCGACTGGGTGCTACCGCGTCCCTCGGTACGGCGATAAGCGGCACAAGGGACACGGATTTTGAGTCGCTTCTGAAAGCCGCAGATGCGGAAATGTACGAAAACAAGAGGCAATACTACATCGTGTCAGGGAATGATCGGAGAAAGCGCAGCGTGTGAGAGGGAAAGACCGTGATTCCGTGCGTTCCCTATGATTCCACGAAGCTCGTTTACAGGCTTTTGCCACCTTCGCCGCCAATGAAATGGTATTCATAGCACCTTTTCTCATGAATACGTCGCAGCGCACGCCGCACCAATCGATTCATCAACGCCTCATCGATACGCGGCCCACGTCCATCCCTTTGCTTAACTTGTATGTATCATATGATACATACAAGTTAAGCATGCCTCAGCACCGTTGCGCGCAAACAAGGAGCAAGGCGAGAACTCGACGCCATGCCAAAAAAGGCGAGCCAGGAACATATTCCCGGCTCGCCTTTTCTCTATGGTAATTTCCTTGTATCACCGTGCAAGATTGCTAACGCCCGCAACGTTACTCTCCCCACACCTCGGCGGCGATTTCTTGGATGAGCGCGATTTTCGCCCACTGTTCTTCCTCGGTGAGCTTGTTGCCAATCTCGCAGCTCGCGAAGCCGCATTGCGGCGAAAGGTAGAGGTTTTCAAGCGGCACGTACTTCGACGCTTCCTTGATGCGCGCCTTCACCACTTCCTTGTCCTCCAAGCCGGGCTGTTTGGACGTGATAAGGCCGAGCACGACCTTCTTACCCTCGGCGACATGCGCCAAAGGCTCGAAACCGCCCGCACGAGGCGTGTCGAACTCCAGGTAGAACGCGTCGACGTTTTCATGGGCGAACAAATACGGCGCCACCGGGTCGTAGCCGCCCTCGAACGCGTAGGTGGAGTGGTAATTGCCGCGGCATACGTGGGTGTTAATCACGAGGTCTTCGGGCGCGCCTTCGATAGCGGCGTTGTTCAGCGCTACGCCGAGCTCGCTCACCTTTTGGATATCGACGGCCTGCATGCCCGTTTTCGCCACGAAATCGGTATCGCAGTAAATGCCCCACGTGCAGTCGTCGAACTGAATGTTGCGGCAACCCGCGGCATACAAATCGGCGATAACCTGGCGATATGCGTCAGCAATCGCATCGGCAAGCTCCTCGTCGGTCGCATACACGCTGCGCAGGCTTTCCTGCTGGCCATCGCAACGATCGAGCGTCACTTCCGAAAACGTCTGGATGGGCGCAGGAATGGTCTGGCGCGCAACGTGGTCGTCACCAGCGAGCGCCTGCACGAACTTGAAATGCTCAACGAACGGGTGGTTCTCGCCAGAAATCGAGCCCGTTACCACCGCGGTATCGGCCGTGGTTTCCTCATCGTGGAACATATAGCCCTCGCGGCTCGTGCGGCGTTCAATGCCCTGAAGGCCCCACATGAAGTCGAGATGCCAATAGCTGCGACGAAATTCGCCATCGGTCACAACCTTCAGGCCCGCAGCCTTCTGCTTGGCGACAAGGTCGCGAATGGCCACGTCTTCCACAGTCTTGAGCTGGGCGGCGTTGATGATGCCCGCGTTGAAATCGGCTCGCGCCTGTTTCAGCACGTCGGGACGAAGAAAGCTGCCGACGATATCGCAACGAAACGGCGCATTAGTTACAGAATTCGCAGTCATATTTAACCCTCTGTTCGAATTGGTTTAATGTCTGCCGAACAGTATGCAGGTCTGCTTTGCGATTGTGAAATACGAATAACTTTGCTTTTGTGATAGGTTTTTCCTATGGCGGTGGCAAAGAGCGACGAGACAGCCAAGCCTGACGAAAACCGAGCCGCCGGATGCCAGCCCTCGGAACGCGCCACGAGCCCACGGTGCTAAGACGAGCCGCCGAGGCAATGAGTCGATGTCGCCACGGCGCTACCGAGCCAAGCTACCCAAGAGCGCCGTCACACAAACCAGAACGGAAGCATGGGGGCCACCGTTGGGCGGCCTGCGAGAATGCGCCACAAAGTGGTAAGTCACCGCGCGCGCTTCGTTTCGCGCCACCTCGACCCTATTGCGGAATATGTCGTCGAATCGCTTCAACATACGCCGCGCCGTATACCGAACGCTGCGTGCCCTTGCGCGTGACCAGCCCCACTTCCATATACTCATCGATATCGAGCGGCACTGAAATAATCGACGCGCCATTGAGCTCAGCGCTAATCACGCCCGAGCACACCGTATAGCCATTCAGACCGATGAGCAGGTTGAACAGCGTCGCCCTATCGCGCACGCGAATATTTTTGTTGCGATCGAGCGTGGATGTAAGCTCTTCGGAATAGTAGAACGAGTTGAAGCTGCCCTGCTCATATGACAGAAACGGATAATCGGCCATGTCGTCGAGCGTAACCGACGCGCGAGACGCCAAAGGGTGGCTCGAACACACGAAGACATGCGGCTCGGCTCGAAACAACGGCTCGAAAGCCAACTCGTTGGCAGCAAGCATCTTCCCTATGACCTCGCGATTGCGCGCCGACAAGTAGAGCACGCCGAGCTCGCTTTTCATGTGGGCGACATCTTCGATAATCTCGTGCGTTTGTTCCTCGCGAAGCGTGAAATCGTAGCGCGCGGCATCGAACTCGCGAATCACGTCGACGAACGCGTTCACCGCGAACGAATAGTGCTGGCACGACACGCTGAAGTGAGGCACGCGCTGCGCGGGGTTTTTGTATTTGTCCTCGAGCAATTCCGTCTGTTCGAGCACCTGACGTGCATAGCCCAGGAAGGTTTCGCCCTCTTCCGAAACTACCACGCCCTTATTCGTGCGGTCGAAAATATGCACGTTCATTTCCTGCTCAAGGTCGTGAATCGCGCTCGTAATAGAGGGCTGCGAAACGTACAGCCTGCGCGCGGCCTCGGTAATGCTGCCGCATTCTGCGACTTTCGTAACATAAACGAGCTGCTGGAGCTTCATGGGCGGACCTTCCGACGAGTGCGTGCGCCCATGGTAGCGCAAGAACCCGCCAAAACCTGTTAAATGCTCGTAGCGTTTAGCAGGTTGCGTGCGACGAAAACCAAGGCAAGGTTAAAAGGTACAAGGCCGCCTCGTCCCTTGTCCCAAAGAATGTGTTAAATGCTACGAGCATTGAACACATTCCCCGCGCAAAAAATGGGACAGGGGATAAGCCCCTGCCCCATTGCCCACTCGCGAGCAAGAAAATCTGTTAAACGCTGCGAGCATTTAACAGGTTCCATTCGCGAATCGTTAGTTGCCGGCAGCTCGCTTGGCTTCGTATTCAGCGACGAGCTTTTTCTGCACATCGGCCGGAGCCTGCTCATAGCCATCAAGCTCAATGGTGTAGCTGCCCGATCCGCGCGAAATGCTGCGCAGATCCTTCGTGTAGCTCACGACCTCGGCATACGGCACGCGCACCATAATGACCGTCTCGCCAGCATCGTTTGAGTCGGTGCCGATAATGCGACCACGGCGCGTGGAGATATCACCCATTACCGCACCCGCGAACGACTCGCCCACAGCGATGCTCATCGTGGCCATGGGCTCGAGCACCACGGGGGTCGCCTGCTCGCATGCCGCACGGAAGCCGATACGCGCCGCCGTCTTGAACGCCATCTCATTGGAGTCGACCGGATGATACGAACCGTCGAACACGGTGCATTTCACATCGACCATGGGGTAGCCTGCGATAACGCCCTCGGCCATGGCCTCCTGCACGCCCTTATCGACCGCGGGGACCAAGCCGCCCGGAATCGCACCGCCCTTAATGGCGTCGACGAATTCATAGCCGCACCCGGGGTTGGGCTCAAGACGCAGCCAGCAATCGCCGAACTGGCCCGCGCCGCCGGTCTGCTTCTTATGACGACCCTCGGCTTCAGCCGTCTTGCGAATGGTCTCGCGATACGGGATGCGCACCGGAACAAGCTTCGTCTCAACCTTTGCCTGAGCGGCCAAGCGGCTCAAAATAGTATCGATCTGAGCCTCGCCCATCGCCGTAACCACCGTTTGGTGCGTATCTTCATGGCGTTCGATGCGAACAGTCGGATCGTTTTCCGCAACACGCGCAAGGAAAGTTCCCAGCTTGTCTTCTTCCTTCTTATTCACAGCCTCAATGGCGACAGGATACTGCGGAATGGGGAACGGCAGCGGGGCAATGGCAATGCTGCCGCTTTCCGAAAGCGTGTCGCCCGTGCGCGTTTCGACGAGCTTCGGCACCACCACGATGTCGCCCGCCATAGCGCTTTTCACCGGCGTGGTTTCCTTGCCCTTCATCACGCACACATGGCCCAGGCGCTCCTTTTTGCCCGTGCGCGCGTTCAGCAGCTCGAGGCCCGGCACCAGCGTGCCCGAAAGCACCTTCACGAAGCTCAGGCGGCCAACATAGGGGTCGGCCAAGGTCTTGAACACGAAGCACGCAGGCTCGCCTTCTTTGGAAACCTTCACTTCACCGCCGTCGGCCGTGGGAATGGGACCATGCGCTGTGGGGTGCGGGAAGTAGGTGCAAATGTCTTCCATAAGGCCCTGAATGCCCTGTTTGATGATGGTAGAACCCACGAACACGGGAATGAACAGCTCCTGCGCGATGGCCTTGTCGAACAGGCCCTCGAGTTCTGTCTGGGTGAGCTGCTCTTCGCCATCGAGGTATTTCATCATAAGGTCGTCATCGGCTTCAGCAACCAAGTCGCACAACTTGTCGCGCGCCACCTGGGCCTGCTCAAGGTATTCATCGGGAATTTCTTCCACGCGCTCAGAATCGCCTTCGAAGTAGCGCGCCTTCATGCGCAGAATATCGATGACGCCCTTGAAATCTTTGTCAACGCCAATAGGAATGGTCACCACGCCCAAACGCGCGCCGAAGCGGGCGTGCAGCGCGGCCATGATAACGTCGAAGTTTGCATGCTCGCGATCGATGTGGTTAATGAACACCGAGCGCGACAGGCGCATAGTTTCGGCCTCGCGCCACAGCTTCGTGGTCATGACCTGCGGGCCCTCTACGGCGTCAACCACGAACATGGCCATTTCGGCGGCGTGCATGGTTGCGAGCGTGTCGCCAATGAAGTCGGGATGGCCCGACGTGTCGAGCAGGTTGATCTTGTAATCTTTATACGGAATGGGCGCGACCGATGTGCCCATAGTGAACTTGCGTTTGATTTCCTCGGCATCGTAGTCGAGGTACGATTTTCCATCGTGCGTAGTGCCCATGCGCGGCGTTTGGCCGGAAATGTAGAGCATGGCTTCGGCCAGTGAAGTTTTGCCCGCACCATCTTGTCCGACCAACACGATGTTGCGGACATGCAACGTCTCGGGAGCTGCCATTGATACCACCGTCTCTTCCTGGGTTATCCCCTACTCGCAGGTTAACGATGCAATGAATGCTTTTTCAGTGTAACGCAGCGAAACCCCAGGATAAACGGGCATTTCAAGAACTGGCTCCACGCCCCCGGGCGGCTCCATCGAGGCTTTCGGAAGCGACTCCATCGAAGCCTTCCGCGGCGAGTTCCCTATTCGAGCGCGATTGCTCAAAAACGAATTCGCCATTCGAGCGAAGGCACGTGAAAAAACGGGGATTCCCATTCAAACATGCCCATTGAACATGAGGCCGATCGGGCGACGCCACGCGCCAGCACCGCCCCGCTTCGCAGAAAAGCCGCTTGATTGAGCCCCAAGCGCGACGGCTATTCCCTGGGCGCTGGCGGCCACGGGCGAGCGAACTGCTCGCAAAAACGACCGTTCACGCCCTCGCCATTACGCAGGCGACCGTCGGCAGACGCCTCAAGCTGCCCCGCGAAGTTGATGTTGAGCGCCGCCATGCGCCATTCGCCGTCGGCCTCGCGCACTGCTTCAACCTCATAGAACCCGAACGAAAAGCAGTCGAGGACGTCGTCGGCCTTATACGAATCCCACGCTTGAAACGCCGCATGGACCAACGCCCTCTCGCTCGACGCAAACAAAACCTGCTGCACGCCAATAAGGTGAGATGACGTGCGCAACGCCGGCAACAACTTCCCATAGAGCTTCGTGATGCGCGCGCGGCCCTTCAAAGCAGGCATGCCGGGGTTGCACATTTCCCCATCTTCCGTAAACGCAGCGCCCACGCCTTGCGCATCTTGCGCGTCAACGCAGCGCGCATAATGCGCGAGCAGTTCTTCAACCCGATCGCGAGCTTCGATTCGAGCAACACGCTCCTCGAGCGAGGGGCTTTCCGCAAAATGGTCTTCCGCCGTCCGCAATGCGCCCTGCTCGATTTCCTTCATCGCAAACCTTCTTTCCGCCGTTTTCTTCATCGTGCTTTTGTTAGACGGGCAGCACAATTCGTGCCATGCGCCACGCTCCTCCGTTTTCCTTGAAGAAAGGGGCCTTTTCCGCAGTAACTGGTGCAGAATTCGCGCCATACGGCGAAGCGTGTTCGCCCCATGCGCCACGAGCGGCTATACTTGCGCAGAAACCTCGGACAGTAATTGCGGAAAGCGGGCGCGCAAGCGTCGCGGCGAGGCGCAAGGGCTGCCCGTCTATTGAGGGAGCGACCATGACCCAAACCTATTCAACCCAAATGGAAGCCGCCAAGCTCGGCATCGTCACGCCACAAATGGCGCAAGTCGCCGAAGACGAAGGCATCGACGCCGAAGTCGTTCGCGAGCGCGTCGCGCGCGGCACCATTGCCATTCCCGCCAACCACAACCACCCTGCGCTCCACGCGCATGGCGTTGGCGAAGGGCTGCGTACGAAAATCAACGTGAACCTGGGCATTTCCGGCGACGAGCGCGACTACGACTGCGAGATGCAGAAGGTGCGCACCGCGCTTGAGTTCGACGCCGAGGCCATTATGGACCTGTCGAACTACGGCAAAACGCACGATTTCCGCCGCGCGCTCGTGGATATGTCGCCCGCGATGATCGGCACCGTTCCCATGTACGACGCCGTCGGCTACCTGGAAAAAGACCTGGGCAACATCACCGCGCAAGATTTCCTTGACGTCGTGCGCGCACATGCCGAAGAAGGCGTGGACTTCGTGACCATTCACGCCGGCCTCAACCGCAAGAGCATCGATAGCTTCAAACGCAGCGGCCGCATGATGAACATCGTGAGCCGCGGCGGCAGCCTGATTTACGCCTGGATGGAAATGACGGGCAACGAGAACCCGTTCTTCGAGCACTACGACGAACTGCTCGACATTCTGTACGAATACGACGTCACCATTTCGCTCGGCGACGCGCTGCGCCCTGGCTGCGTGAGCGACTCCACCGACGCGGGCCAGGTAAGCGAGCTCATTGAGCTGGGCCTTCTTACCACGCGCGCATGGGAGCGCAACGTGCAGGTCATGATTGAGGGCCCGGGCCACATGGCGCTCAACGAAATTGCGGCCAACATGCAAATCGAGAAAACCCTGTGCCACAACGCGCCGTTCTACGTGCTGGGGCCGCTGGTGACCGATATCGCGCCTGGCTACGACCACATTACGTCAGCCATTGGCGGTGCGATCGCCGCAGCAAACGGCGCTGACTTCCTGTGCTATGTGACTCCCGCCGAGCACCTGCGCCTGCCGAGCGTGCAGGACGTGCGCGAGGGCGTTATCGCCTCGAAAATTGCCGCGCACGCCGCCGACTTGGCGAACGGCGTTCCTGGCGCTCGCGATTGGGACGACCGCATGGCTCGCGCACGCCAGCGCCTCGACTGGCCCGCGATGTTCGACGAGGCCATCGATCGCAAGAAGGCCGAAGAATACGTGGCGAGCACCAACCCGCACGACCCGAGCACCTGCACCATGTGCGGCGCCATGTGCTCAGTGCGCACCATGAACAAAGCCATGAAGGGCGAAAACGTCAGCCTGCTGTAGGCGAAGGGCGCGGGCGAAGCGCCCCAGGAGGTACTCGACGCATGCAACACCAAGAAGGCCAAGGGCACGAACCCTTGGCCTTCTTCTTTAAGCGAACCCACCGCTCGGCAACGCTCACGATCGTCTCTTTCGCTTTAGTCGCGGCGCTACTCGGCAATGCCCTCGAGCGCTTCTTTCGCCGCAGCCGCGATGCGCGAGACGTCATCCTCGTTCGGGTGGCTTTGCGCCTTGTTCCAATTGTCAATCAGCATGCGAGCCTGAGCGTTCTCGGGATCTTTCTCGAGCATGCCCTCGTAGCGGCGCTTCACGCCCATACCCATCTTGCCTTGACACATCGCGCCGCCAATATACTGCGCATCGGCAGGCAAATATGTGCGAACCCTGTCGAGAATTTGCGCGAAATACTCGTCGCTTTCACCGAAACCGCAGGTGCCGAACAGAAAAACGCGCTTCCCCGCAAGGCCCTGAAGAAAATGCTGAACAGCGGGGCTGCATGAGCCCTTGTCACACCAAAAGCCGACGAATACCACGTCGGCCTCGCTCGCTTGTGTGGCAATCGTCGATGTGGAAGACGTCGATTCAACGGGCGCCGATGCAGCTGCGTTGGCACTTTGGCCATTTTCGGCGGCCTCGTCCCCTTCAGCGCCTTCGACATTTTCAGCACCTTTAACGCCTTCCGAGTGCGCCGATTCCACAGCCGCGCCATCCAAATCGAAAGAGGCCGCAAAGCGCACTCCAGCGTCGGTCAATTCGCGCTGCAGCGCATCAGCCACCAATTTGGTGTTTCCACTTTTGCTGCTCACAGCCATAGAACATGTGATATTCAAAACAGCTCCAATCTCTTGACGAAGACACCTTACGCCGAAACGCATCACAAGAAAACTGTGCAGCGTCTCGAGCCCCAGATGGCAGAAAACGCGACAAGGGGGCCTCTCTGCAGACCTCATTACGGAGGGAAAAGCCCGTAAAAGCCCGAACGGAGTAACTAAGTTCAACAAAAGGCCAGGTCACGTAATTTTCCGAAAAGAGCGCCGAAGAATATCCGCCCGAGAAAAGGCCCCATCATGGCGTTTCCTGGCAGCACGCTCCCAAATCCACGCAATCGGGCCCCATTGCGGCGTTTTCTGCCAACGCCGAAAAGAATGCATGCCTTCGACAAGCTTCCATACGCCGAGCGGGAAGGTGTCAACCGCCTGAACGTCGTTTGACTGTCCGAACGCGCATTTCATGCAAGGCCAATGCCACGTTCGCATAGCGGGCTGCTCTTCATTTCTTACATTTCATGCTGGCATTTCATGCTGGCGTCGAAAGCGTAGGCCCCTTAAGTCGAGATCGTCGACCCCTCAAAAGAAACCAACTTCAAAAGGAAGCTGATTTCCTCCTTTTGAAAACGGGAGCGCGGCCGAAGCGGAATTCGTGCCGAGACGTAGGCCTTTGTTCGTGCCGAGACGTAGGCTCTTAAAAAGAAAAAGCCGACTTCCTTAGAAGCCGGCTTTTCAGATTCAGAATGGTGCCCGAGGCGAGAGTCGAACTCGCACGTCTTTCGACAACGGTTTTTGAGACCGCCGCGTCTGCCATTCCGCCACTCGGGCGCGAAATCGAATTATACCCGATGTTCCCGAAAGCGCAAACCGAAATTTCAGAGCACGCGCAAAAAGCAATGATACGGGCCGAAAATCGTTAGGACAGGCACGAAAGCCGAAACAAGGCGACTTCGGTCCGAAAACGCCAAAGCGAGACGATCATTCGGTTCGAAGACGCCGAAAAAGATGCCCATTCGGCTCCTGGGGACCGATGCGACGCACTATTCGCGGCGAACCCAACCGCTCAGAAACTCGCTAACCTACAATTTTGACGTTGTTGGCGTACTCGCTCGCGTCATCGGTATACACCGCCGCATTTTTCCTCTGGCGCTGAAGCTCTTCTTCGGTAAACGTGCGCTTGACCACGCCAGGAACGCCTGCAACCAGCGAGCGCTCGGGAATCACGGCATGCTCTTTGACCAGCGCGCCTGCGGCGATAATGGAACCGCGACCGACGCGGGCACCGTTCATAACCGTGGCATGCATGCCCACAATAACGTCGTCCTCGATGGTGGCGCCGTGCACGATGGCGTTGTGCCCCACCGACACGCGCTCGCCGATGGTGATGGGCAAATCGTAATCGGCATGGAGCATGGCGTTGTCTTGCACGTTGCTGTCGCGGCCGATGGTGATGGACGCGACTTCGGCACGCACCGATGCGCCGAACCATACGGAAGTGTTTTCCGCCAAATGAATATCGCCGGAAAGCGTGGCGCTGTCGGCGATAAACGTAGCTTTTTCCACATCAGGACGCATGCCCTTGAATTCGATGATCATGGTGTTCCTCCCTCTTCTTAAGCATGTCGCAACAGGAAATGTGCGACATGGTTCACGGATGGTATCAGAGCCCATTCCCCACACATATGCTCAAGTGTCCGCAATCCGACGAGCGCGACCATGCAGCATGCTCGTCGGCGACAAAACGAGGAGGGCAGCTACCCAGAGGCGCCTCATGGGCATCAACGAATCGCCCGACCGCTTCATCGGCAAGCCAACCATCCAAAAAACCACCGCTTCCTCTTTTAGCCGTTTGGGACTTTGCGCGCTCGCCATTTGGGCCGCAGAGTACTTCGCGCGCTAGCGCGAACGCAGCACAATCGTCTTGAAAGCCGAACTGGCGCGATGGACGCCGAAGGGAGAGCGCTTTTATCGCGATGCGAAAGGAAGTGATGGGAATGATGAAACCCATGACGAAGAAGATTCTGCTGGGTGCGCCCGCAGTCGCACTGTCCGCGGCGCTTGCATGCACGATGGTCGCATGCGGCGGTGGCGGCGGCGAGCAGGGCGAATCGGGCGGCGATGCCGCCGCCAGCAAATCGGCCTACGAATCCCAGAAGATTGAAGTCGAGGGCTTCACCGTCGAATCACTCGCCGATGGCACGTACTATCGCGGCGAGTTCTATGAGCAAGATGGCTTCTGGCTGCGCGTACGCATCACGAACACGAGCGACAAACCGCTTGATCGCTTCAGCTTCACCACGAACGCTGCTCCCGGCAACCTTGAACCGGGCGATAGCATTTTCAATACGTTCACCGCGTATGTCGAAGAAATTGAAACCCCGCCGGCGGAGCTTTGCAAAGACGCCCAAACAGAGGGCAACCCGACCATCGCACCTGGCGAAAGCGTTGAGTGGGTGTATTTCTGGGTCGTTGACAACAACTACTATGGGCCCATTACCGTCGAATTCGAGAATGACGTATCGGGCGGCACCAACCCCAGCGTGATGCACTTCGACACCACGGGATGCGAGACCGACGAATACAAGGCAGTTAAGGAAAAGGCCGACGAAATCAAGGCCCTTGGCGGCGTCGATTTCGAAACCTATAGCGCAAAAGCCGCCGATGGCTGGACGCTTACCGAAATGGACGAGAAGCACAGCGATGCCGAATTCAGCCTCGATGCCGTAGATGATGGGCACGTCGACGTGTATACCGCCTCCAAAGACCCGATGGGTGAAGCCAAGCTCGCCCAGAACAACATGGGTGGCGGCGAGATTGACGAAGTCGAAATCAATGGCGTAACGTGGACGCGCTTCGTCGCTACGCATGGTGCCACGTACCTGTATGCCGAAGCGTCGAACGGCACGACGGTCAGCATCTATGCCAACAGCAATCTTACCTGGGAAGATGCCCTGCCCATGTTCGAAATGGTGACTTTGAAGTAACGAGACGCCGCAACTATTCGAATACGAATGCGACTCGCATAGCGTTATCGCTCAACAACAGCAAAGGCCGATTCCGAGTTTTGAACTGCGCTCCATTTCTGCAAAGGACCCCGTTTCCTGAACGGCAAAAGAAGTGAATCAGACGGCCCGGCTGAGCCTGTACTCGACCGGGCTGCTTCCGTCCAGGCGTCTCTTGATGCGCACGTTGTTGTACCAGTCGATATACTTCTCCAAATTCCCCTCGAAGATATCGGGGTCGTCTCCCTCCCAATCGTAGTAAAGCTCGGTCTTGACTATCGAAAAGAAGTTCTCGGCCTTCGCGTTGTCGAGGCAGTTTCCTTTGCGGGACATGGACTGGGCGATCCCCATCCGCTCGAGCGCGAGTCCGTAGGCGGGCATCTGGCGCTGCCGGCCCATGTCTGAATGCAGCAACGGGGCGTCTTCGCCATCGAGCCCGCCCTCGAGGCCCGCCGGCATCTCGAGGATCATCTTCATGTTCGGGGACCTGGATATCGAGTAGGCGACGACCTCGTCGTTGTAGAGGTCAACCACGGGCGAAAGGTAGAGCTTCGTACCTTGAATTCGGTGATTGAATCTGCCCCGGATCCGTTACCACCCCAACTGTTCAGGATAGCGCAGCCAATTCATCTTGGGATTTCTGGACATCCTCGACCCTTTCGGGACATTGCCCGCTAATGCTCCGAAAGAGGATTGCGTCCGCCTTCTTATTTCGTTCTAACATACTTTCTTGCTCGCGTTTCGCCCATCCCCAGCAACTCACCAGCGCTGACCTTGTCCGATATATGCCTCCGCACCGTCCGCTCAGTCACATGCGCAATATTAGCCACCGCCGCCACGGTTACATGACCATAAGACTCCAACATGCGCTCTATAACCCAATCAACATCGAGCTTCTGACTTGATTCTGAGTTCGATGCCACGGGAACCCGAGCCTCAAACACATCACCCTCGATAAGCTCGGGCTGACCACCCCCATAGGCCCAGGAATACTTAAACAAATTCCTCGTGCCGCTTCCCAGCGATTCCGCCCGTCCAATATTGTTAAAAAACTCAGCGATAATAGGATTTTTAGGTAGCGGATTAAAGCGTCCCGGCGATAGCTTACCGACAAAGCGAGGCCGGCTCGCATTCTCCGTTCGAATGCTTCCCATATCGATAACCATTTTTGCAGGATAGGGATTGGTGTACTCGCGATGGACAAGCGTATTCGCAATCAGCTCACGCGAAATAACATCTCTCAAGCTTATCGACTGCGTCCCATCGAGAAAAAATTTATCAGACAGATGCTTTTGCGCAAAACCCAAGAGGGCATCATAAGCCTCAATGAGATTAGTCTTCACGACGATGCGATCGTCATAACGATCAACGTCGTTGCGTTGAACGTACGCGTCGGTCTTGTACGCTGGCGCAATGCTGGCAATTACATCGTCCTTGCCAAGCAAAAGTGCAGCGGCAAGCGTATACCCCTCGCGACCCGTCTCGTAATCTTTGAGATACAGATTTGCGCTGCGCAGCAGCTCCTCGTCGTCCATCTCGGACCAAGGGTGGTTAGAGCGTTTTGCCGCAGCCATTTTCCTAACACGCGCAAGCAGGTCAAGGCGCAAGTCACTTATTCCGAGGTAGGGATAGACCTTCCGTTCGGAATAGTATTCCTGTTTGCGGATGTATATAGCCGCGAGTTGTGTATCGGTCACAACTTTTCGATCCGTATCGGCAATCCTGTCATATACAACACCCTTCAATCTATGAACGACAGGACCAACCGTGACCCATATACGCAAAATTAGCTTCTCATTAAATTCCACTCTTTCAAACTCAACAGCGGGCGGAACATTAAAGAAGCTCGGGTCATTCAGTCGGTTTGCTATGTTGCGTTCGATTTCAACAGCACGATCTGGATCAACCCCGATAGCCTCGGGCTTGCACGTACCAGATTTCTCGGCGTCAACAATTCCTAGAAAGACATTGCCTCCCTGCCTATTTGCGAATGAGCAAATCGTCTCAAACGTGTCAATCTCCGGCATATTCCCGCATCGCTTGAATTCAACGGAAGTCCCCTCCCCTTGAACGAGAATCAGCCTGATGTCATCTAAGGTCATACCGATCGCCTCCCAATTGGTCACCTTTAGGACATTTTAGCCGTCTTCGGGACATATTCGTGATCTTTTAGGACATTGTCCGCAAATGTCCCCAAAGGTGACAAACGTAACCGCGTAAACACGATTCGGCAAGTCGGCAGCGGAGTCGATGCAGGAGAAGTCAGACCATCTACACTCGAGGTCACGTCGATTCATAATACAGCGCGCCACAAATTGAATAAGCCGAGCAGGAGAGCCGCATACAGCGAAAATCCAAGAAGAAGCATCGACGCCCTCTGGGCCAATCGCTCGCGAGCTTTTCGGCGTACTGCCTAAACAGGCGCACGTCGATTTTTCCTCATCGCCACCAAAATCGACGCCACAGGCAGCCTGGACGGCCGCATTGTAGGTAATGCACCGTCACATATCCGGAATATCAAGATTTCTTTCCCCGCCGAAAGTGTTTTACTTTCGAAAAACGCCCAATTTCGCAAATCTCCACAATTTTCGGTGGATTTTTGCTTTTATTGCCAGGGATTGCGAAAACTATTCTTCTCAAATTCTTCTCCAGGAGTGAATTCGAGAGTCGAAAATAAAAAAAGCAGGCCAGAACTTTTACCGCTCTGACCTGCTAAAACTTTTGGTCGCGGGGACCGGATTTGAACCGATGACCTTCGGGTTATGAGCCCGACGAGCTGACCAGACTGCTCCACCCCGCAATATGTTAGGTGCCTTAAGGCAAGAAAATATATTACCAGCCTCGGCGATTAATGCAACACCGAATTTCCGAGAATACCCGCCAATCACCAGTTCTTCACAATCGAGGCCAGATAGGCAGTTGCTTCTCAATCATAATGAGAATTTCGTCACCCAAACGCGGAATGATCGCTCGTCCCTTGCAAGCAATAAGAACTTCGGCACCTAAACGTAGAACGGCCCCGATTCCTCGGGGCCGTTCCATTCACTATCGCTCGCCCTTCGCTAGCTGCGACGACGCCAGCAAGCAGCCGCGCCGCACACCACCAGCGCAAGCCCAGCCGCAACCGCAGCCGCACCAAGCATCAACCCAGCATCGTCAGCCGTCTTCGAGAACAGCTTCGCAACCGGATTCTTCGGCGTCGTTGCGCCACCGCCCGGCGTGGGCGTAGGAGCAGACGGCTCGGTATAGGAATTCTTGAACGTCGGGGCCGCGCCATCGTCGTAAGTCACCGTCGCGACCAAATTCCCCTGACCATCGTCGACCACGTTCACGACAACTCGGTACGTCGCGGTATCGTAGGTCACATTCGCCTGCTTATCGTTCACCTCGGAAATCGTATACACGTAGGTGCCAGGCTCCGCAAACGTCAGCGCGGGGAACGCAACCGATCCCGCAGCATCGTTCTTCGCCTGATAAACCGTACCGTCTTCCGCAGTCAGCACAAAGGTGAACTGGCCATCGGCCAAGGCCCTGCCACTCAACACCTTCGTTGCGCCAAGTACCACACTCGTCGTGCTGTGCGCGTACGTATTCACAAACGCAGCATTGGCATCATCCGTGGTGAGTGCATGCTCAACCACCAAGCTACCTTCGCCGTTATCGACCACCCTCGTGTGAATCGCGATCGATTTGCCGTCGAACGTCACACCATTATGCGTCGTGCCAGCGCCCACCTCGCGCAGAACGTAGTCGTGTTCGCCAGCCGTCGTATACCTAACCGCGCTCATAGCCACGTTGCCCACAGCGTCATTCGCGCCCCGCGCCACAACCTGACCGTTTTCAACTAGCTCGAAAAGGAACTCGCCCTCGACCAGCTCGCGCCCCACGAGCGACTTCGAGACCGTAATCTGGCCGGTTACGCTCGAATCAACGGGGGTAACGCTGTACGCATTGGTGAACTCGAACATCGGCTTGGTCTCGTCGCCGACACGTTCAACCGTCAGCTCGCCCTTGCCGTTATCAGTCACCTTGAAGCTCACCGTTTTCACGCTGGTGTCGTTGGTAACACCAGGCGCGCTGCCGGTTTCGGTAATCGTATAGGTGAACACATGGGAGCGAACCGTGGCAGTTTGCGCCGCAGGAGCAGCACTCTGAACGCTCGCCGCCGCATTATCGGTTGCCGCATTGGCAGTCGGTGCAGCGTTGACAGAAGCCGCAGGAGCTGTCGCCTGGTTGTCGGCATTGCCGCTCGGAGCTGCATCGCTTGTGCCGGAAGCGATGTCAACCGCTGCAGGCTCAGCGCCGCCCGCCGCAGCAAGCCCAACCGCATCGTCGCTCACAGGAACCGCACCCTGGCCAGCGCCGTCGGCATTCGCCGCACCATCGGCAGCATTGCCAGCAAGATCATCGCCCGTCGCCGCCTGCCCAGGCGTTGCGGAATCGCCCGCAACCCCGACGCCCGCGGTCGTGCCCGCAGCCACAACATCATTCGCGGCAGGAGCTGCAGACTGAATGCTTGCCGCGCCAGTGTCAGCAGTCGCTCCTTGCTGCGTGGCGCCCAGCGCCTTGTTCAGAGCATCGAGCGTAAACACGATTTTGCCGAAATCGATGCTTCCGTTAACATCGTTCGTCGCGGTCACACGTTCGGGCATGGGAGCGCCATCCTCGTTCGCCGTAATGGAGAACGTGAATTTGTCCGTGATGTCGTTCGGAGTCAAGCCTTCGGCGCGGCTCAAATGCTTCACGCCCGTCACGCTCACCGACGCATCGCCCGTTCCGTACGTGTTCTCGAAAGCCAACCCCTTATCGCCAGCCTCGATAGTCACAGCAAGCGCGCCAGAACCGGCATCGACAGCATTGATGGTGAACGGAATCGACTGAGTCGTTGCGGTAATGCCACGATTGGAGAGCCCATCGGTCTTCTCGTACGCAACACACAGAATAGTCCAAGTCGCAACGCCCTCGTCGCTCGTCATCTTCGTGGCAGAGCCCTTCGCGACCAGCTCGTTCAGTTTCGGCGTGTCGAAATTCAGCGCGCCGAACGCAACCGTGCCGTCGGCCGCATTCGTTGCCGTAAGCACGTCGCTACCCGCCGCTTCACCGTTGGCATACCGCACGCCAAAGGCGAACTCGCCTTCAACCAGCGCGCGACCGCTCAGGGTTTTCGTCGCATTCACATCAACGCTTCCCGAAGCGGAATAGCTGTTTACAAACGCAACCTTTGCCGCATCGGCGGCCGGGCTTTCGCCTGTCTTGTAGGTATACGTCGCAGCGTCGACGGTGGTGGAAACCGTCGTGGTCGCCGTAAGCGTTGCCGTAGCGGGATCGTCACTCACGGAAATCGTCACGGTGCGAACTGCCGTATCGAAGATGTAGCCGCCGCCCGCCTTACCAAGCTCGGAAACGGTATACGTGAACGTTTTGCCCGCGTCGAGCTGTGTGAATTCCACATCGCTGCACACTGGCACGCTCGCCGCCTTACCATCCTTGGCAGCAGGCATATCGAACACCTTGCCGTTCATGGTCAGACCAAGCACTGCAGCCGACGCCTCGTCGTTAGGCACAACCTGAATCTGGAACTGGCCCTGGGTCATGTCGCGGCCGTTCAAGGTCTTCGTCAGCGTCAGTCCACCAGCAGCCGTGTAGTTGAGGCTTGTTTCGTACTTGTTCACGAATGTGCCGTTCTCGGTCGAGGACGTAGCAACCAGGTGGCCCTCGCCGTCGTCGGTCACCGTCACATAAATCTTCGCGACATTCGTGCTGTATTGGATACCAACCTTCGCGGGGTTGGGCACAATCTCGCGCACGGCATAGACGAACGTCTTGCTCGTGACTGCGCTGCCATCGACAACCATATTGCGCGTCGTGAACGTGATGTTGCCAAAATCAAACACCACTGCCTCGCCATCTTTAGCGCTCGTCGACTGAGCAGTCGCAGTCGCGCCGCCGGAAGGCATGGGAGCGCCTTGGGTTTCGGCCGTAATTTCAAACGAGAAGCTATCGTCTTCGATCCAATCGCGGCCCTCAAGAACCTTGTTCAAACCGAAGTTCGTCGTGGCATATTCCGTATTTGCCGGTGCGTAGGTATTCGTGAAAGCCACCGTCGGAGTGCCGCTTTCGACCAGCTTGCCGTCGACATACGTCGCCACGTCAAGGCTTATGCCGTCCTCCAGGCTTACGGCAATCTCAACCTTATGAGTCGCTTCGTCATAGGTCACGCCTGCAAGCTTGCCACCGTCGCCGGGAACAACTTCGCTCACGACGAACTCGAACGTTTTGCCCGCGTCGGCTTGCGTAAACTTGATGCCGTCAATTGGCTTCATGACGTCGGCCACGCCTGCGGCGCAATCGTTCGGGTTGCTGAACTGGAGCACGCCACCGCAGCCTTCGTCAATGCGCTTGAGCAGCGCCTTCGAGGCATCATCGGCTCCTTCGATGCTAAAGGCGAATTCGCCCGCATGCATCGTGCGACCCTCAAGCGTCTTCTCCACCGCAAGGCCACCAAAGCTACCGTACGTCTTTTCCTCGGAATACACGTTGGTAAAAGTCGCCCCACCGTTGTAAGAGACCTCGGCCTGCAAAGTGCCCGAATGGTCGTCGGTCACCTTAACCGTTACCGTGCATTCATGGGCATCAAACGCGATATGGCTCGACTGCGCAGCTTCGGAATTCAGCGCCTCGCCGCAGTAAGCGTTCTCGACCATTTTGAACGTGTACGTGCCAGGTTTGTTAAACAACAGTTCATCGAAGTTGAAAGTCTTCGAATCGCCATTCGCCAAACCGCTTACCGTTGCCTGCTTCGCAAAATCGGCGCCGAACGCGTCGGTCGCGGCTTTGTTAGCCGGCACCAGGCTGAACCCAAAGCTCTCAGCTTCGGTCATCGCACGACCCTCGAACACCTTTGCGCCAGAAATCGTGGCCACAGCGGGTTCGGGGCTGTAGATGTTTTCGAATGCGAACGCCTTCGCGTCGCTCAGAACAGCTTCCGCATCGGTCGTGGCACCCTGCTTAGAGTACGCAACGCTCAGCTCGATATGGGCATTATCACCCACGACCTCGCTCTTCACCATAACGGTCGCCTGCCACACTGTGGGGTCATACGTCACGCCGGGCAAACCTTGGCCAGCAGCCAGGTCTTTCGCATCGACCCACGCATTGCCGACCTTCACCACTTCAGTAATTTCGTAGACATACGTCTTGCTTTGCGCGCCACCCAAATCGCTCAGACTGAACGTCGCCTGGGGGAACGCGATGCCTCCGCCCGCCGAAACTGTCGACACCACGCCGCGGTAGTCAACGCCGGCGGCGGTTTTACCCGTCACGGCCTCGACGCCATCCTCCTCAGGCAACGGAGCCGAAGCGTCAGTCGTTTTCACCATCACGAAGAACATGCCCGACTCAAGCGTGCGCTGACCTGTTGCGTCGTTCCACGTTTTCGTACCACTCGGGTTCCACGTCACGCTCTTGTCGCTGAACGTGTTCGTAAACGCAGCGAGCTCGGCGGCCTCGGGAGTTTTGAATTCAACGCCGTTATCGTCCGCAAGCTTCGTCATAGCAGATTCAACCGAAAGCGTGCCATCATGCTTGTCGGCGACAACAGCTTTCACCTCGTACAAAGCTTGCGACATGGAAACGCCCGGGTTAACGGTGCTCATTTCTTCCGATTCGTAAATCTGGTAGATATACGTGCCAGGCTGCGTGTACACGATGTCGCCGAAATGGAAACCGACTTGCGTGCCCGTCGGCGTGCCTTCGAGCTGCGTTACCTCAAGACGAGCCACGCCATCGCTTGCACCTTCGGGCATTGGAGCGACCACAGACGTGTTGGCATCTTTCAGCACAAACGTGAATTTGTCACTGGACAGCCAATCGCGGCCGTTGAGGGTCTTCGCGCCCGCAAGCGCAGTTTCGCCTTTCAGCGTACCCTGCGCGGCATACGTGTTCACGAACTCGGCCTTCGCAACCTCGCCCGCTACAACCGTGCCCGTCGCGGCAATCGCCTTGCCTTCGGCATCAGCCGGAGACGTCTGCGAGAAACCAGGGTTCGCATGCGTCAGCGAGCCGTCGTCGGCAGGCACATTCAGCAGCTCCTCAACCGAATAGGCGGCATTCGGAGCAACGCCATACACGTACAGCGTTTCATCGGCCTTGATCGAATGCGTTGCCTTTCCATTCTCGTCAAACGTCAGCTCAAACGGGTCGCCGCACACGTCTTCCGCAGCGTTCTTCACTTCGGCATGCAGCGTTTTACCCGCCGCAGCCTCTACCGTGAGCTCGAAATCAAATGACTTGTCGGAATAAGCGGCCGCATCGAAACCCTCGGGCATATCGAGCGTCTTCGAAACCGCCAACGTTCCCGGAATTTCAACCGACAGCTTGCCGTTGTTGCCCAAATGCGGAATAACCGTCGTCGCAGCCGAGGTCGACGTCTCGCTGTTCCACTTCGGGTTCAGCACGTCAGTCGCCGTGCCGGTGATATTTTCCGCCTTCGACTTCGCGAGTTCATCGATATACGTCAAACGTGCCGTGCCGGCCTTGAAATAGGCATTGCCGCTGGCGTCGTACGCAATGGCGCCCGAGAACTGCTCGGCCGTGCCAGATGGGAAGCTGATGACCTCGGTTTTCTCGACAGCCTTGTCGCCTTCGCCCATCGCAAAGAAATGATACTGGTAGTAATGCGTTCCGCCCGCCTCGATTGCGCCGCGAGTCGCAGGCTGCGTGCACGCTTCGTCAGCATAAATGGGCGTATCGCTCGTGAAGTAGTAATACGCATTGCCCTTAGAAGGATTGAAGTGCGAAACGGTATCGCCCAACGCGGCACCCGGGGTGAACGCATTCGCGTAGTAATTCACCTTGCCGTTTTCGGTGTTGGCCGCGATGTATTTCGCCATGGCTTCATCGGGGTTCGCGACAAGCGCAAGCGCATCGGACTTAATGCTCGACGTGAAGAAAACGCGCAGCGGATACGTATCGCTTACCGTCATAGTGCCCGCAGTTTCGTTCACATTGAAGTTGCGCAGCGGAATAAGGCCCGCGGGAACTTTAACCTGGACCTTATCGCCTGTGGCCACATCGCTCGATTTCGTCACGGTGATCACGATATTGCCCAGGCTCGCAGTTTTGCCGTTCAGTTCGGTCGTGCCTGCAAATGTGTAGGTGTCGGCGGTATCGGTCGTGGTTTTCGTCACGTCGCTAAACACATGGTTGTTCACCACAACCGCCTTGAACGCGTCAACCTGCATGTACGAGCCCAGCGAGTCGTCGAACGTGATGTAGCCATCGCTCATCTCAAAGCCCTCGCGAGCGTCGGTGGGATAGCCCGCGCCCTTCACGATTTCCTTCGAGATGTCTTCGAAGATTTTCGAGAGCTCGCTGGCACTCGAAGCAGACTTATAGAAGTCGGAACCTTCAGCGCGATTGCCGAAGCTCCACTTCCACTCGCCACTCAACCAGTATTGTGTATAGGTATAGGCAGCTGCAGGATAGTTGCTCGAAGCCGCCTGCATGAACTTGTTTTCGTTGGTGGTTGCATTCACATCGGCGCTCGGGTTCGCGCCATCAAAAATGCCGATGGTATACACCGAGGCGCCCGCGTCTTTCATGGTTTTCGCGGCGGCAATGGCGTCAGAGGCAACCCCATTCGAGAATTCACTTTGAGTCGTCGGCGTACCATCGGTAAAGAAAATCACAATCTTTTTTGCATCGGAACGCTTGGAGGTTTGACCCTGCGCAAGCTCCATGCCAGCAGCCGCATTCGTAGCACCCGCCGGTTTAATGGCGTTGATGGTGTCTTTAAACGAGCTCTTCGTCGTTTCGCTGCACGCCGTCATGTTTTTCATGACCTGGCTGTAGTTGTATGTGTACCTACCCTCGCGATACGTGTCGTTGCCAACCTTATTTGACTTCTCGCCGGCGAACTTCACGATAGAAACCTGATGCTGCTTCGATGCGTCGGAAATGCTCGCATTTTGCGTTGCAATCTCGTCGATAAACGCGTTTGCGGCATTCTTCAGCGCATCGATGCGTTTTCCGCCGGTCATGTCGTCATCCATAGATCCCGATGCGTCGAGCACAAGCACGATGTCGAGCGGCGTGGTCGACGTCGACGCGATGTTCGATGTAGAAGAAAGCACCGAAAGCGCCGTGATGAAATCGGAATCGCCCTTAGAAACCGTAGCGCTCATGGCACCTGAAATGCCAATATCGTTAGTCGATACCGTTTTGTCGGTCCAAATACGACCGATATTTTGGGTCGTATTTTCGACGACGCCAGACCAATCGCCCATCGTCGATGCGTCGGCGATCGTCTCAATGTTTGCTGCCGCGCGAATCTGTTCCGCGCGCGACGACGCGCTCGATTCGTCGGCCAAAGCCGTGCTCCCAATCAAGGGAAGCAGTGCGAATGCGAGCAGCGCCGCAATCGCCATTTTCAATCGCTTCATGGTGTGGCCTCCTTCATGCTTCCCGCCTTATGCGCCCATTGCTTGACCCTTCCTACTTTCATGCACGGTTCCTTTCGCCCAAAGATAGTCACCATGATTATTCGATCCCTTTTGTTTCTGCGGAAGTGCCATTTCGCAACGAAAATGGCCAAAATGGGCCGCGATCTACTTTCATTTCCTACAAAGAAAGCCTTGACGCCGGAAGGTTCGCATGTGCGACGCGACACGCAAAAAGAGGGCCGTATTTACGAACCCTCTGAAGAAAACGCAGGTAGAAACAAAGAAGTCAGCTTTTGCGCCTGGAACGCACGCTTAGCCCACAGCGACCTGTCGCCATCGCCGCTACGAAAACGTTACGTCCGCCGGGTTCCGGAGGCGCGAATGGTCGCTTCTATATGAGAAACTTTTATATACTTATATATCTCTTAGTTACTAACATTCGTTTAAAAAGCTTGCTTCTATTTCAATGTAGGAGCTTTTTAGAAGCTATTGACTCCCAACATTGCAATTGCGCGACATGCGGCTGGGCTGCGTTGTTGTGCGGCGCGCATTCAACTACAATCGACGGCGAAATCGAAATTCCGACCAAGGGAGGAAATCATGCCCACTCGCGACGAACGCCGCGCTGAAGCCGCCAAGCATTTGGCTCTTATGAAAGGAGCATTCGCCAAAGAAACCCAGGCGACCATCGATGCCGCTGTTGTCTACGAAGACGGCGACGCGCTCGCGCTCGAATTGCCCGAGCCCACAGCCGAGGCAACCGAAACCCAGGTGACCACCGATTTCACCACCACCGCGCTTCGCCGCGCACAAGGCAAAACCGCCATCGTCGACCCCGTTTCTTACACGCGCCCCGGCGGTGCCTACGAAGACGGCTCTTTCGGCCCCGAGCAAATTCTGTGTTCCGAAAGCAACCTCTACCCCATTCTGTGCGGTATGAAATCGACCTACCACGACCAAAACCACAGCTACATGTGCGGCATGCTGCTCACGAGCCGCGCGATGTACCTGCCGAACGTCGTTTTCATTCGTGAAGGCGAAATTCGCGAGGCGAACGTCATCGCCGTGCCCGAGCCCAACCGCGAGCGCGCCCTGGAAAACCATCGTTCCGAACGCGAATGCCTCGATTGCCTGGCGGCCCGCATCGAAACCATGCTCAACATCGCGGCTGCCAACGAAATCGAAACGCTCATCGTGAATGCCTACGCATGCGGACGCCAAGGCTTCCAACCCGCCCAGGTTATCGAGCTTTTCCAGAAATGGATCGCAGCTCACCCTGGCGCCATCAAAACCATCGTGTTCGCCGTGCCGCGCGCAAGCTTTGATGCG
The DNA here is from genome assembly GCF_977041755.1 of Slackia sp. Classification (NCBI taxonomy): domain Bacteria; kingdom Bacillati; phylum Actinomycetota; class Coriobacteriia; order Eggerthellales; family Eggerthellaceae; genus Slackia; species Slackia sp. The sequence continues at coordinate 24,677 of NZ_CDRRGL010000003.1, read as the reverse complement.
TTCGACGAGGCGTTCGGCCAACCCGCGCCCGTCGCTGAAGAGGTCGTCGCGCCCGCCGAGGAACAGGAAGACGACGAATTCGACTTCCGCGCAATCGATTTGCCCGAAGGCATCACCATTCGCTAAAAGCGATGCCGATGGGGCCGCCGACACCATCGGCAGTGTGCTGGGACTGTAAAGCCCGCCACCATTCCGACACGACTATCTCCTTCACTAAAGTGGTTTAGCTTGTCACTAAAAACCTCAATCAAATTTTTAGTGAGGACCCTCAGTATTGGAGATAGTCCCTCTTGAGAGCACAGCCAAGGCCCCGCACTGAATACGCAAAAGCGATTCGAGCTCTGAACGCTAACTGTCAAAAAACCACATCCTCGCATACCAGTTAAAAATTCTATTTATCACTAAAAATATTGAGTGATATGAAGATTCTTTTAGTGAGGTGCTAGAATATTTTATTGAAACAGAGAGCGCCAGTCAGGCAAGGAGCACAATGAGTCCGGAAGAGCTGACGGAGGTCGTCGAAAGGCTGCGCATCCAGCACAACGATGACGAAAACATCGAGGCAAAGAAGTGCGAAACAAAACTGAGCAACGACGTGTGGGAAAGCGTGAGCGCTTTTGGCAACACCTCGGGCGGTCTCATTCTCCTTGGTCTGGACCAAGAGAACGGCTTCACTATTCCCCCGAAATTTGACATAGATAAGTCAATCGAGCAGTTTGTCTCCGGCATGCAACCGAGAGACGGCAAGCTGACCAATCCGCCCCAATACAACCTCTCGAGAGTTGATTTCGAGGGAAGACAGGTCCTCGCCATCCGAGTAGCCGAGGTAGACCTCGCGCAAAAGCCCTGCTTCATCACGAGTCGCGGAGTGGAAAACGGTAGCTACAAGCGTGTTGCCGACAAGGACATGAAGCTCTCGGCGACAGAGATATTCGCTTTGCAGAACGCACTGGTGCCATCACCTGCGGACAAGGAAATCGTCCTGGAGGCATCCGTCGACGACCTCAACAAAGAAACAATCAGAAAAATCATCGAAAACGAGAAGATAAATCATCCCAAAGCGCTGCGTGGAGCCAAGACCCTGCAAGTCCAGATGGCTCGGCTGAACATAACCGATCAAAACGGCAAGATCAGACTTGGCGGCCTCCTTGCTGCGGGCAACTACCCGCAGCAGTTCTTCCCCAAGCTGGCCGTCGACGTCATGGTCCATCCCGACATCGAGAAGTCAACCCCGACGGGGCCCCGGTACCTAGACAGAACGGTATGCGAAGGAGAGCTTGGAGAGATCATAGAGGACGCCGTTGCGGCAACCGCAAAGAACCTCAGGCGAATATCCGTCATAGAGGGAGCTGGCAGAAAAGACGAGCTGGAGATTCCCGAAGAGGTCTTGCGTGAGGCTATCGCAAACGCAGTCATCCACCGAGAATACGGACCCCGCCATGAGGGCCAGTCCGTCACAGTCGACATCTATCCAGACAGGGTAGAAATCACGAACCCCGGAGGTCTCTGGGGCGGCAAGACTCTCGACAACATAGCAGACGGAACCTCGCTTTGCAGGAATGCGGCGCTCATGCGCTTGATGTCCGCAGTCGAGCTGCCTGGAGGGACTGGCAGGCCCGCCGAAGGCGGCGGAGGCGGCGTACCCTTCATGATCAGGGCAATGCAGTCGAAGACGCTCACTGCACCAGATTTCAAGGCAAATATCGACAGCTTCAAGGTAAGGCTCGGCAGGAGCGGAACGGAGATAGCAGTGAACCGCGAATGGATCAGTCGCGTAACCAAGCGGAAGCTATCGCAACACGAGCAGTCCCTGCTTCTCACCATGAAAAAATTGGGCACGTCAACGCTTCAGGAACTCCATAGAACCCTGATGATCGACTCTGACGAGATCCGCGAGACTGCCTCCCGATTCGAGAGGGAAGGCATAGTCTCCCATGTATATGCAGACACTTACAAGATGCTCGCTGACGATACCGGCCAGCACCCAACGCCGGAAGTGGAAGACGTCCTGCTCTCTATACTGCAAACCGACAAGGCTTTAAGTATCCAAGAACTCGCAGAGATGATCGGGAAGACCGTTCCCAGCACCCGCTATCACGTCAAGAAGCTTGTGGAAGCCGGGTTCGCAGTGCCAACCGCATCGTCAACAAGTCGAAGCAGGAAGTACCTGAGGAAGCAGGCTTCTCTGTAATCGCTTAGCCGTCGGTCAGTAGCACACGCACCATGGCGGCGCGCTTGATCTGTAACGTAACGGTCACATAAAGGAGGTCGCGGTGGAGAAACCCCGCCCACCAGTCTGAACAGCTTCCCATTCCTTGGACACGAGAAATAGGAAGCTGTTCAGACGGCGTGACAGCCTCTGCCATTCAATCGAAACTACAGGCTCTCGTAGTAGCCACGTATTTTTCTAGCCATAAGGATACGGCGCTGAGCAAGGAAGCCCTCGTAATCGGCCGCACCCATATCGAATATTCCTTCCGGAATACAATTCGCTTTGAGATTGGCAATAAGATCCGCCTCGGTGGCGATGTCGCCGAAATACTTGTCTTCTGCCGCAATGGCTTCGCGTGCCTTAGTAAAGTACTCGCCGGGACGCATTTCGCCAATCGCTATGTTGATGCGCTTTTCGAGGTAGGTGTAGTTTGCGATTTGATTATAGAGGCGTTGCGGCGCGTCGATCGTTTTTCTCAAATACGCCTTTGGGAAGATGTGGTGGATATCACCAACGTTGCCGATGACGCCGGCCACCTTAAACCCGTTGGTAAACAGGGTGTTGTCAGCTGATCGAACCTGCGAGGCCACGTAGACCATCCATGCGCCGGTACGCACCGAGGTCGTAACGAGACTCTGCGGCAAGGCGACTTCCCAGAAATTGTCGGAAAGCTGCGATGCGACGACCTCGTTGTAGAACGGGATGAATCCCTGCTCGGATATACGACGCATGTCGCGATCCATGATAGATTCCGACGAGCCCGAATAACGCCCCGTAAGGATGGACATCACGTACCAACGCTGCACCCAGCGCTTAACGTCGGTCGAAGGCACAGAGTCATCTTCTCGCAGGGTAAGGTACAAGTTGTAAGCAAAATTAACCGCCCCTTTGGATCCGATTATCGACGAAGACACGAATCCCGCAGAGCGAAGAGCGGCGGTAAAGTCCTGGAAATTGCTTTTACGCATGAACTTAATCACGCCGTCGTGCAGTTTGGCGAAGGAGGCGTCCGCTATCTCGCCCTTGAAATCACGAGCCTCAAAATCACGGCCAGAAAGAAGAGATACCAGGTCGGCGAGTTTGCCCCGGCCGAACATGTGCATGAACGCGACGCGCAGGACGTCATTGTAGTCGGGGTCGTAAATGTCATCTTTGTCGTCTTTGAGCCATTCGCACTTGTCTGCGTACTCAGATCTCATGAACTCAGCGTCGTTCTGGCTAATGGTGGTCCAGAATTCAGGTTTGGCGGCCAAATGGCAATAATAGTCGATGGCCTTACGCAGCATGTTGCCACCGTGCGCCTCATCGGCGGCAATTTTAGACATCGCGAAGTCGGCTTGAGATAAAACGGCGCCCTTAGAATTGATGCGGATGAAGATGTCCGTAACCTCGTCGATGCTGCATTCAGCAGCCACGACGATGCAGCCGAGTTGACGCGTTGCTATCGCCTTAAGATCGGTAATCCTCGAGTTCGCGACCTTGGGATCGCAGCCGGGATTCGCCTCGATGTATCCGTTGACGAATGTCCAGGAGTCGAAATCGGGGGCGAAGAATTCGGCGATGTCCGATATCCAGCGCGGATCTTTATCGATCACCGGCGTAAGTACGGCAAAGGGAGTATCCTCGCCTTCGTAAAGAGGGTTGAAGGCTATCTTTACGCGCTTCGACTCGTAATCTTCGTTAAGCACGGCTTTACCCGCGAGCGCGGCGGTGAGCGCAGTCACACGCTGCTGACCGTCGATAAGCACCGTCTTGCCCTCTGCGACGCCGCCGCCTTTGATTTTCACATCAGGGTTCTTCCAGGTGATCAGATAGCCTGTCGGATATCCATAGTAAAGAGAGTCAATCAAGTCGCGAACTTTGGTGCTGTCCCATACGAAGGGTCGTTGGATTTCAGGAATCGCGATGTCACCGGATTCTATAAGTCCGAGAATGCTTTGCACCGAGTAAGTAGTGACGCTGTAGCAATCTTTCATATGCAATCCTAGAAACTTGAGCTAAACGAACGAAGCCATTTTACTTCCTATATACGGTTTTCACAGAGATGGATCCCGTAACTCCCCCTACGAGAAGCGCGTGGATGCCAAGCACGACGTGCTGCAGATTTACACCCATGTCCATCAGAACGTCAGCCGAAGCCACGATGAAATTGGAACGCTTCACGCCCCCCACGAAGACCGGCGCAACTACCCTCATTGCAAGTTCTGGATGGCAGATCCAATCCCAACAACGAGGAAGGCACCTGCTGAGCCAAGCCTTGGGAAACTGGCTATTTAGCTTAGTTACGCTTTTTCTGGTTATTGCGGTTGGCAGTCGTTTTTTTCTGGCCCAGATTCACACGGATTGCATCCGCACATACCTCAGTCAAGGGGTCGCCTATCGCCTTCTTGTAGTCAAATCCCAGAAGCTGCATAGCTTTTAGCGTATCGACAGACAGGAGGGATTTGAACCGCTCGAAGTTCGAGAAATCACTATCGGGCGAGAAGGATTTCAGGATGTCTAGCGCATGCCCAACCGTGTTTTGCAGGTGTTCAATATCCTCGTCTGTTATCTCGTACCTGTTCAACTCTGATTCGTATGCCTGAGCAATAGCGATCGCTTGAGCGCGCTCAGCGACTAATTCATTTATTAGTTCTTCGTACGAGTTGCAAAGTTCCTCGTGGGTTTTCTTCTGCCTAATAGCCTGAAATCTATTGCTAACTTGAGTAGCCGTTCCTTTTGCGGCGAGGACGGCGAGTTGAGAACCCGCTGTCGCAATTGCCGTAATAGCTGCATCTTCCATCTATGTCACCTGCTCCTAGATGAACTATTCAGTAGGTTCTTGCCCAGCATAGAATTTATCTTCTGGGCAAGAAATTTCGTCATCAACTAGTTCTATAAACGTTTCATTGGCTGCGTCAAACAAAGCTTCCGGCCATTTGTCGCCACTTTTGTATTCGACTTTCCAAAGTGAGTAGTTGCCAACGCCGCAGCACACAGCTTCCCATCCATGTTCTTCGATCCGTATATCGCACGGAGCTTCAATCTTGGCAACAGGACGGTTGTCTTTCTCTTCGCGTTTAGTAAATGATTCCATTCGAGAAAGCAGCTGATTGTAATCGACTAATTCGCTATAGACGCCAGCATTACAGTTCGACGAAATAATGTAGTCACAGTCCCTTGTTTTGAAAGTCACCCTACTAAGAGGGACATCAGAGCTCATCGTTTCGCTAAGCGCTTTGAAAGTCCTCGACAACACGTACTTGAAAAGGTCGTACAAAAGACCCGGAACAATAACGTTAGACACAAACACAACCAGGCTTTGACTTAAGCCAACCCCTGCAGCAATCGACTGTTGCCCCCGCACCATTACCGCGAAGGGCTCAGTTTTAAGCTTTTGCCTTAATGCGGATTCTTGCTCCGTGCGAAATTCACTACCAGTAAGCTCGATAGAAACAAGATCAATAACTTGCGGAATATTGTTCACAGTCTCACTCCTAGATTGCCACACTTGAAACGCCTATCTCGCCCGACATGAGCTTAGGCAAAAGCGTATCACGCAATTTGGCCAACCGTTTCGATTCCTTTTGATTTGCGACAATCAGCTCAACTGCCGGCTGCGCAACGGCGTTGAGCTTTTCAAGTTCTGCATCGCTGGGAAGCACAAGACGAATTGCCTTCACGTGATCGCGTGGCAATTCCGTTTGGCCCGTGCTTCCGGTGTGAAGAGATTCAATATAACGCTCGTGTTTAAACGCCCAGAATCCCATGTAAAGAGCACGCCTCGAGTCGGCTGCGCGAACGATGGTGACGTGGGAGTCGACAACGAGCCTTGAAGGATCAAACCAAACTTGAGCGGTCCTTCCAAGAAAACCGACGCCCGTCGAGTTAATCAGCAAGTCGTACTTCCTAAGCCACTTCTCGATAATCTTTCTCGGGGCATGCAGGCGGCCATTCTCGAGTAGAACTAGATTGTTTCGAATACAGGCTTGGCCAAGAATTAGCTCATCGGGCTCGTCGTTGCACTTGGGCGTTATGCCCCGGCATACCATCTCGGATATCTCGCCAATGGTCGTCCAATGCCAGCCTTCTGGCAAATCCGCTTCTTCATCTCGTTCGTATTCACGGTATAGCCGTTTTGCGCAAGACTTAAGATACTCTGCCAAATAGCCATTTACCATAGTGATGGTGCGTTCTGTTGCAAATTCAGGGGCATCCCTACATACCTGCCACAGCTGCAACTGCTGTCACGCAAGCATGTGTTGGAACCATGAAAGTTTGGTACTTCTTGGGGTTTGGGACCACTTTGGGACCACTTGGGGGTCCAGACAAAGAAAAAGGCTACAAGCTTGAGCCTGTGAACTGGTGTTATTGATTGCGGGGGCAGGATTTGAACCTACGCCTCCGGGTTATGAGCCCGACGAGTTGACCAGGCTGTTCCACCCCGCAACATGTTAGGTGCCTTAAAAAGGAATGCATACAGCCTCAGCAATTAATGCAAAGCCGAATTTCCAAGAATGCTCGCCAATCGCTAGCTCTTCATAATCAGGGTAAAGCGCTCGTTCGCTCGTCAATCGTAATAAGAATTTCGGCATCCAAACGCGGGGCGGTCCCTATTCTTCGGAGCCGTCCCATTCAACACCACTCGCCCTTCGCTAGCTACGACGACGCTAACAACCTGCGCACGAAAGCACGCGAACCAACGCAAAAACGCCGGATGCGTCATACGCATCCGGCGTTTTTGGTTCCCCGGCGCAAACGTCGCACCCAACGAACGGTTGGGGACGGCTGCGCCGAAGATTGACCGCTCGAAAATCGGGCTTGCAAGACGTAACCAGACGCCCCAATCGAAGAAGCTCCGCCCAAACGTCGCCCACACGAAACCAGCCACTGCCCAGTGACCTCGCGCGCTTATTCAATCGGCCCCATGAGGAACATATTGTGCGTCGACTGGAATAGCAGTTTGCCCGTCGCCGCCTCGCGCGTGGTCACGCGAATCACGGCGGTCGAGCGGCCCTTATGCAAAGGCTCGGTCGTCACGTCGACCTTGCAGCACGGCACCGCCTTGAAGAAATTGATGCTCGCGGAATTGCACACGTTGTTCACGCCAAACGAATACGTCGCGAACCCGCAGCCGATTTCTCCAATGAAATAGCCCGTGCCGCCATGGATACCGCCGCGATAATTGCCCAAGCTTTTGGGAATGTCCATCGTGAAATGCACATACCCAGGCTCGCTTACCTCGACAATCTCAATATTCTCTCGGAACTCAGGCGCTTCAGGAACGTTGCACCACATCTTCTCGATTAGCTTCTCGTCAACCATTCCGATTCCCCTTCCGCATGCAAAAAAATATTGTTCGCACCAACAACGTCAGCTGCCTTCATCGGCGTCATTTTCGTGCAACCGTCACATTGCATCAATAAACAACTTCCGTTATCTGTGGAAAGAAGTCGAGCACAGGCCAGTCCGCCTTCTTCCGCCTAGGCCTTGCGCACCAAATAGCAGCAATGGATTTTGGCATTGCGCTCGAAATCGTGCGGAATGGTCTGCGGCGTAATATCCTCAATTGCCACGCCCGCCTCGGCAAGCGCTTCAACATCAGGCTTGAAATTGCGCAGGTTGCAGCTGAACACCGCTACGCCGTCGCGCTCGAGCAAGCGCACCACATTCGTCAGCAGCTTCACGTGATCGCGCTGCACACTCCAAGTGTTTTTGCCCATGGCCTTCGAATTCGAAAACGTAGGCGGGTCCACGAAAATCAAATCGAAGCGGCGCCACCCGCGCGCCTCACGTTCAATCCACTGCAACACATCGGCGCGCACGAATCCGTGCTCGGGGCCATCGCAGCCGTTCAATTCCATATTGCGATGTGCCCACGACAAATAGGTCTGCGATAAATCGACCGTAAGCGTCGATTTTGCGCCGCCCACCGCCGCATGAACCGTGCAGGTACCCGTGTACGAGAACAGATTCAAAAACGACTTGCCTTCGGCCATACTTCCAACCATTTCGCGCGTCACGCGGTGATCGAGGAAAATGCCCGTATCCAAATATGAACCCAGGTCGCACTCGAACACGTTGCCCGATTCCTGCGTATAGAGCACATGCCCCTCTTTTTGCTGGTCGGTATATTGCCCGCCGCCTTTTTCGCGACGGCGTGTCTTCAAGAACACGCGCTCGCGAGGAATGCCGAGCGTTGCCGAAGCAATTTCCACCGCATCGTCCAGACGGGCGGCAGCTTTGGCTGCATCAATCGATTTCGGCGCTTGGTACTCAGCTATGACCAGGCAGCTCTCGCCTTCACTCTTCCATACGCCGTCATATCGGTCGATAGCCACAGCGAAATCCGGCAGGTCGGCATCGTAAACGCGATAGCACGAAATGTCGTTGTCGCGCGCCCACTTGCGGCGGTCTTTCGCCACTTTGCGAAGACGCGCCGCGAACTGATCAGCGCCCTTGTCGCGACACAGCACCTCGACTTTGCGCCCGCCGTCGATGTTGCCCACCATGAGGGGATACTGCGCAGGCAACGGTTCGAAAGCGGGCTCCGTGGCCGTCAGCTCAACATCGCCGCGAGCGCCGCGGGACGCGCCATTGCCACGGGACCCCCAATCGTTATGGGGTCGGCCATTGCCACGAAATCCCCGTTCACCGCGGAACCCCCCATTGCCACGGGACGCGCCATTGCCACGCGAAGCACCGCGACCACTTGGCCCGCTTTTGCGCGAATCTCGCCCCCGGAAATCGCCTCGTGCGCTCGAGCGACGCGCTTCTTGGCCACCCTGGCCATCACGCGCACCACGTTTATCGTGCGATGAGTTTTGAAACTGCTCGTTTTGCGCCACTTACGCACCCGCCTTCACGCCAAATTCGAACGGCGGCTGAACCACCATCTCAAGCACCAGCTGGCAACGAATGGAAAGCGGATCGCGATTCTCGCGCAGAAACGCCGGCACCTCAGCGCGCGGAAGAAGGAATGACTCGATAAATTCGGTCGACTCGCTGCGCGGATCGGCCACACGTTCTACCTCGGCAAATACCATGGCGATGCTCTCGTCGCCCATGCCAAGCGACGAAAAACCAGGCTGCACGCATGCACGCGCGCTCACCGGCTGACCGCACTCGTCGCGTACCAAATCGAAGCCGGTTTCTTCGCGCAGCTCGCGGGCCGCGCATTCCACGATGTCCTCGCCAGGCTCGCGCAAACCAGCGGGAAACGCCACGCACATGCGATTCATGGGGAAACGGAATTCGCGAATGAGCAGGAATTCATCGTTCGCCGTATGGCCCACAATGCACACCGCATCAACCTGGGGCGCAACGGTTCCCAGCGTCTCGATTTCGCTGCGATATTCCTCAAGGCCCTTGCGCGAAACCACGTCATATTTCAGCTCGCGCCCATTCGGCAAGCGATACGTCAGAATATATTTCTTAATCCAGCCATCGCTCACCTGCTCGATGCCGAGCAATTCGGGCAATCCGGCCGCTTCATCGAAGCTTGCCGTGCACACGTCTTCTTCCATAATCGCTCCTTCGAATGCCACTTGGTCGGCAGCGTTTACTGCAGCGTTTTTTTAATCTGCACCATTGTATAGCGACGACGCACGCAAAACAGAAGAGGACGGCAACGCCGCCGCGAAAACGGCTATCGCGCCCCATGGCAAGCATCGCGAACGACGACAAACGTCGGCGAACATCGGCGAACACCGGCGAGCGTCGACAAGCGCCGACCGAACGGCCCCATTGCGAATGGTGACGCTTTTGACCACGAAGAACGATTTGGTGGTCAAATCGGCCGCCATTCGCAAAAGCAGCTTCCGGTCAGCAGGGGACAGGCCAGCCGCAGTCCCGCCAACCCGTCGGCTCTGTCGACCTGGTCAGTCTGATCCGACAAATTCATTAGCCCGGGTCGAACAGCTCGTCAGCTCAAATCAACCAGTTCCTGACGTACGCGCTGCGCACGCTGACGGCCATTGGCGCTCAGACCGCACACGCAATCAAATTCATAGGCAAGCAAACGAAGCGCCGCGAAGCACACGGCAAGCGTTACCACGAGCGCCACAAGCAAAATCGCGAGCTCCATGACAGACCCCTTTCCGCGCACCCAAGAAAAACCCCGCACCACTCGTCCGCAACAAAGGGTTCGCGACCCTTTCCGCGAGTGCAGGAAAAGCCCGATTTACTGAAATCATCATGCCGAATGAACGTAAAAACAAAGCAAAGCGCAGGTCAAAAGTAAAATTCGAAACCCTCTGCCCAAATAGGAAATCGTGAAGATGCTGCCAAAGTGCCATGGACGTTTTTTCACATTTCCAGGAGCAGCTCCATGCGGGTGTACGATGACGACCCCTTTTACCGAAAGCCTGGAGATGACCCACCCATGCGAGAACGCATCAAATTCCACAGCAAGCGACTTACGCTTTTCTTCATTCAGCTGGCCTTCCTTGCCGGCGTTTGCTACATCGGCGAAGCGGTTTCGGTCCATTTGCCCGTCGAGGTTCCTGCGAACATCTGCAGCATGGGTATTCTGCTCTCGCTGCTTATCTCAGGCATGATCGACGAGAGCAAAATCGAACTCGTTTCGAGCTTCCTGCTGAAATACATGCCCGTGTTCTTCATTCCCGCGGGCGTCACGATTCTGCGATGCCTCCCCATGATCGGCGACCGCATCGGCTGGTTCGCACTCGTATGCATCATCACCACCGTGCTCGTGTTCCTCTCCACGGCGCTCACGGTTATTCTTGTTGGACGCTTGCAGAAATACATCGCGGGCAAACGTGCCGGCAAAGATGTCCATCTGCGTGGCGTGTTCACAACCGAGACCGAAGGAGAATAGCCATGGATTTCGCATCAATTCTTGAAGCAGGCGGAAGCCTGGCGCTGAGCATTGGCGTGTTCGCGTTCGCCGTGTGGCTTAACCGCAAAACGAATTCCCCGCTCCTCAACCCCCTGCTCGTCACGGTGGCCATCATCATGATCGGCCTTACCGTATTCAACATCCCCCTCGATTCGTACGAAAAGGGAGCAACGCTCATTTCGTCCATGCTCGGCCCCGCCACTGCTGTGTTGGCGTTCTCCATTTACCAGCAACGCAAAATCCTGCAGAGCAATTTCCTGCCGATTTTCATAGGATGCTTGGTAGGATCCACCGTTTCCATGGTGAGCGCATACGGACTGTGCGAGCTGTTCGGCCTGGGCGACCAAGTGGCGCTTTCCACACTGCCGAAATCGACCACCGCTCCCATCGCGCTTGCCGTGACCGGAGAGCTGGGCGGAACGGCGTCTATCACCATGGCGGCCGTCATGACCACGGGCGTTATGGGCGCCATCTTCTCGCCTATGCTGGCCAATTTGTTCCACATCAAGAACAAAGTGGCCCAGGGCGTGGCCATTGGCACGTGCAGCCACGCGGTAGGCACGGCGAAGGCCCTGGAAATGGGCAAACTCGAAGGAGCCATGAGCGGCGTGGCCATTGCGGTATCGGGCCTGCTCACCTGCTTTATTGTTATTGCGGCTACGTCCATTATGTAAGGAGCGAACTTGGGCAGCATTCCTACCCTTGACTTCATTGGGGCAAACACGCCAGCGGCAGCAGACCAACTTGCGGAAGAAACTGCCATAGAAACAGCGCACGGCATCGTGTGGCCGAGCGCTCCACAGTGCGTCCATGGCGCGATTTTCGATCTGGACGGAACCCTGCTCGATTCCATGCCTTGGTGGGACGACTTGGGCGAGCGTTATCTTCGTTCACTCGGCAAAACGCCCGAACCCAACATTCGCTACCACTTCAAGCGCCTTACCATGGAGGGATCGGCGCATTACATGAAGGAAACTTACGGCCTGGAGCAGTCGATTGAAGAAATATGCACGGGCGTGATGGGCGGCATTGAATTCGCCTACCGAGATTGCATCCAATGCAAGCCAGGCGTCATCGATATGCTTGAGGCGATGCGCGCAGCGGGCGTCGCCATGTGCGTCGCAACCGCCACGCGTCGCGACTGCGCACTTGCAGCCCTCGAAAGGCTCGACATTCTTAAATATTTCTCGGCGCTGTTCACCTGCACCGAAGTGGGCGCAAGCAAAACCGAACCCGACATTTTCGAGTTGGCGCTTTCGCATCTCGGCACCCCACGCGAAACCACGTTTGTGTTCGAAGATTCGCTGCACGCCATCGAAACGGCGCATGCGGCTGCCTTCCCCGTGATGCTCATCGACGAACCGGCCAGCGCGAGCGACGCCGAAGCATGCCAAGCCCTCGCCGACGTGCGCCTGAAAAACTTCACAGCCTTCTCAACGCTCTAATCGCGGAAGTGGCGCACATCGTAACTTGCGACCTGTTAAATGCTCGTAGCGTTTAACAGGCACGGAAAAGGAAGGAGGGGAGCGAGCCCGGTGCCCACTCCCCTCCTTTGATGAAACGACGAATGCGTTCCGGTTAGATTTCGCCCGCTTCGGCAGCCTTCAAGGCCTGTGTCAGCTGATCGGCGCAGCTCGTGGTGCGACGACCGCAGGTATTGCCCTCAAGAACAGAAACGACCCAATCGACAGGCTTGCCCTCGATGAGCTTCGAGATAGCTTTCAGATTGCCGTCGCAGCCGCCGACGAAGCTCACGTTGTGAACGTTGCCGTCGACGATGTCGAAATTGATTTGGCGCGAGCACGTGCCGCGCGTATTGAATGTATGCATGCCATTCCCCCTTGGAACTTCTCGTGATACCCGCACAGCTTACCATGATGAACTCTCATAGGCAGGCTATAATCAATCGCACTGAATACTTGCAGAATTCCTAAGGAGGTGACCATGCCACAACCCGCCCGCGCCCTTGCCGGTGCCGCATGCGCGCTCGTGTTGAGCACCACCATGTTCACCCCCGCGGCCTTCGCCGACGACGCCAAAGGCGATGACGCCACAACTTCCCGCAACGCCATCTCCGCCGCCGCCGATTCTATACGCGGAGAGCTTGGCCCCGCACTTTCAACATACGACCAGGCGAAAAAGACCCTCGAAGCCCTCGAAGCGACCGATATCGCCACTGCCCGCGTTCAGGGCCTGCAAGATATGATGTATGACGGCACCGAAAAGCGCCCCACAGTCACCCTGCGCATTGACTCGGTCAAAGACGGCAAGAAAACCGAGACGTCACTTCGCGAGGGCGTCGATTTCAACGTGCAATTCGATGGCGACCTGGTCAATCCCGGCACCGTGCACGTAACCATCACCGGCGCAGGCGACTATACAGGCATCGTGGAAACGGGTTTCGTGATTCTTCCGGCCGACTTGGCGAACGCAACCATCGACATGATTCCCGACCATGTACGCACAAGCTATCCCATTGAGCCCGACCCCGTCGTGAAGCTCGACGGGTGCACCCTTGTAAAGGGCGTCGATTACGAGGTGTCTTATTCCGAAAACGTGAACGAAGGCACAGCGACGCTCATGGTGAAGGGCATCGGCAATTGCGCTGGCGACACGCACGCGACATTTCAGATTATCGCGAATCCCAAGGAAGGAAAAATCGGTTATCGGGCCGTGTTCCCTTACGTAGCTGCTGCTGCGCTGGCCTGCTTCGCCGCGTTTGTCGTGCTGGCGGGCGCCCTTATCCATAAACGCCGCAAAGCAAAGCGGTTGCAAGCAAAATAAGCTACGAAGGACGCGCGCGCCAAACCGCGTCGCAGATACAAAAGCTCCGCGTCAGCATTAAGCCGCGCCCCAACGCCAAACCTGCATTTCGTCATGCGCTCCATCGAGCTGCATCTCGAACGCAAAAAGCCCGGAACGAATCTTCATCCCGGGCTTTTTAAGCCTTATTCAACGAGAAGGCTGCGTTTATTCGAACAAAACCTGATCGTCTTCGTCGTCTTCCACCGCGAATGCGTTCCATGCCCCCGAATCGGCGAAAGCGAGGAAATCATCCGTAGGAATGTCCATGCGCAGGCCCTCTTCGTCGAACGTGCCATTGAAACGCTCTTCGAATTTCGCCCTCACTGGACCGTTCACGGGGCGCGAGAACCATACCCACGACGCCACCGGACCGCCCGCGTCGTTGAAGTCGGCGCCAAAGCCAGCGTCGACCGGTGTGCCGTCTTTACGCTGAATCATATATTCGTCAATCGCGAAACAGCCATCGAACTGCATGCGCGAAGCAATGCCCTCAATGGAGCTATCGACGGTGTTGCCCTTTTCGAAGAACGTGATCTTCACCGTGCCTTCCGCGGGTTCAACGGCAGCAGCGTCACCCTTGTCCATGAATTGCGCGGCCATCATTTCCGCGAGAGCTTTTTCGGAATCACTCAGCATGCTTCCTCCATTCCAAAACGCCGCCCCATCAGCGACGCATAACGACATGTCCTTAATATAGTCGAAGGTCGCAGCACGTGCACCAAATGTGCCCTTCCAATCGCAAAGCGAGACGAATTCGCCTTTATCCATAGGCTCGCCCTATTTATCACGCGCAAATAGACCCACAACGACAACTGCGACTAAACAGGGGGCTCTCCCTCTTTTCGTCGCTGCGCTTTTCGCGACTTTTCAGCGAGCGAAAGTCGAGCGCACTACAATGGGCTCATTCACGAAAGGACCCATGGGCCTAGAAAATTCATTGCGAAGGAGTTATGCGATGTTTTGCGTTTATTGCGGCACAAAACTCCCCGATGAAGCACGATTCTGCTTCATGTGCGGAAAGAAAGTCGAACCCGCCGACAATGCAGAAAATATCGTTGCCGCCAACAGCGGAAGCATCGAAGAAGGATTCGGCATCGAAATTCAAGAGGCCCCCACAACCAGCTCCAGCGAGAAAAACCCCGCCACACCAGAGCTTGCCATTGAAGACGGCCCCATCGAAGATGCCCACGACGCGTTCGCGGCGACCAACGAAAGCGGCCCAGACGAAACATCAGCGGAAGACCAATCCAGCGAGCAAGCACGCGGCATATCGGAATCCGCCGACGAAAACGATCACGACGAGATTGAAGAAGCTCAGGGCTCGAACTCAGCCGAGCTCGACGCCCCGACCAGCTCCTCCAACGAGACAACAGTAATTCCCCTTGTCACATCGTCCAGCAAGACGACCGTGATTCCCCCTGCCGCGCCGTCGGACAAAACGACGATACTCCCCGGATTCGGCGCCGAAAAAGCGGCCCTCGAACAGGAAAAATCTGACGAAATCGCCGCGCTTGCAGCTCTCTATCCCGATGCCAACCCCGCTCAATTCTGCGACCCCACGCCTTTTGAGGCGAAAAGCCCCGACATTACCGAGTTCATCGCCCCCGCACCCATTAATGGCACCAAGCCCGCCTCTGCGGAATCGGTCCATTACGCCGAAGGCCAAAAAAAGAAGAGCGCTGGCAAACGCGCCCTTCTTATCGCCTTCGTTGCAATCATCGCAGTGCTTGCAGCGGCCGCCGCATTCGGCATGTCATTCGACGTTTTACCCAACTAGCCCTTTGATCTGCGGATATCAAAGCCGCCAATAGGCCATTAGACAACGAGCCTTTGCACTTCATCCTTAGAATGAACGCCAAGCTTCGCATACAAATGGCGAGCGTGCGTTTTCACCGTATTCTGAGACAAGAACAGCTCACGCTCAATTTCAGCGCGCGTCTTGCCCTGAGCAATAAGTGCAAGGAGTTCAGTCTCTCGCTCGGTAAGGCCGAATTGCTCGCGCAGCACCGAGCAGCGCGCAAGCAGCCGTTCGCGTTGCCCAACGGCGCGCTGGCCGCTTTCCAAATCGATGCCCGCAGCGCCCCAGTCAGCGTTCACCGATTCCTCACTGCGCCAAACCAGCACGCTCACGCCAACGAGCAAAAGTCCCACGCCCGCCACAGCTGACAACGCGAACGCATCGGGCACCACACCAAGCGCGCGCAGTCCATCGCGAACAAGAACGCCTACTAAAATAGCCCCCTCGCTGCTTGCGCGCGCGATGGCGAACATGCGCAAGCTGGGAATCTCAAAACGAAACGCCACATTCGCGAGCATCGCGAGCGCAAACACGGTAAACCACACGTACGCGAATTTCGCAAGGAACGAAACCACCGCCCCAAGCCCCGCAAACGCAAGCGGCGTAAAAGCGTATGCCGCAATTGCCGCAATCAGGCACACCTGCGCCAGCTTGCGCAGGTCGAATGATTTTTCTCCATGGAACGCGGCATACATAAGCGCACCGCCCGCCACAGCCGTCGCCCAAATGCGATGAATCGCGCCCATGCCCTCGTCTATATTCGCGAAAAGGCCCGAAATTCCTGATGCGAGCCCCGCAAGAGCCATAATGCCCACGATTCTCCAGGGAATACGAAACTCCACAGCGACGCAAGGCACGGGCCGCTCGGGAGCAACGATGCGAAAACTCGCCCACGCGCACGCAAGTGACAGCATCGGCAAAAGCGCGGTTGCCGCAACTGAGTAATTATGGGTCATGGTAGAAATTAGGCAATATGTAGCCCATGCAGCGACGCATGACCCGCCGCCATACACCACCATCTGCATGGTGCCAAGCTGACAATAGATTTCCGCCCACAGGCAGAACAAATAAGCGCCACCGAGTGCCGAAGCTATGCCCGCGACGAAAACGAGAGTCGCATTCGCATCACCCGGCACAAGTACATAACCGAGCACCGCCGTAAGCGCGGTCGTCGCAGCAACGAGCACGTTGCCCATCGCGCGCTGCGAGCTCAACGGACCCAAGCGCGAAGCGATCAGCGCCATGATCACAAACATGCCAATATCGCCCACGCGCATACCCATAGACGCCGCATTTCGCAGCACGGTAGACTCACCGCAAAAAATAGACGGAATGTGAACGCAGCACAGCCATGCCACAAAAAAGCCCATTCCGAGCAAGCGCAGAGGATGAAGCGCGGTCGATACGGCGGAATCGTCCGATGCATCGACGCTGACGGAATCGAACTTGCCAAGCGTTTGCGCGTCCTGCACGCCTCCCGCTAAACGCACGTTTTCCGCCGAGCGCGCGCCCTGCGACATCGTTTGGTTTTTCGACATGGCCCTCCCAAAAAGCCGCTCGACTGCACGGCACCCACTTCACACGGCATTATACCCAAAATGCAATGCTTCTTTCGCATATGCATTCTTCCAGGTCGCTAAAGGGGTGATGAGGGGTGAGTATGAATTCACCCCTTTGCGCGCACGCTTCACCCGCGACAGAGCAAGGCAGCGGCGCAATGATGAACCCATCGAAGGCGGAGCCAAGCGCACCACGCGCAAACGGCTCGGGCGAAAGGGTCGCCCCGCGTTCGGAAGAACGCGCGCCTTATACCATTGAGGAGGGAACAATGAGCACTAAAGGAATGAGCCGCCGAAACTTCTTGGCGTTGGGTTCGCTGGCCGCCGTCGCTGGGGGCGCCGCCCTTGCAGGCTGTGCCCCAACAAAGTCGGAAGGCAAGGCATCGAAAGACGACGCCAAAGCCGCCGAGATTAAAACCGCCGACGAGACCATGGAATGCGACATTGCCATCGTTGGTGCGGGCGGCGCCGGCATGTGGGCGGCCGTCGAAGCGTGCCGCGCTGGCAAAAAAGCCATCGTGATCGAGAAAGGCCAAGACGTCGGCGTATCCAATGGCTCAATAGCGGGCGGTCCATTCATGGTGGGATCGAAACTCCAGCAGGCAGCCGGCATCGATTTCGGCGTCGAGGAGGCCTTCTGCCACATTATGGAATATGCCCACTGGGCAACCAACGGCGGCGCTATCAAAAAGGCAGTCGAACTCTCCGGCTCCACCGTCGACCAGTTCACCGACGATTTCGGCGTTCCCACCGGCCTTCGCCCCGATAACTACGGCGCCGGCCACAAGTCGGTTCGCTGCAACTTCCAGGCCGACCCGAAAGATTCCAAAACTCAGCAGAAGGGCGTGAATCGCATGGGGCCGCTGCAGCAATGGTGCGAGGCCAACGGCGCCCAGTTCGTGTTCAGCACCACGGGCAAAACGCTGCTCATGGAGGAAGGCGCCTGCGTCGGCGTGCAATGCGAGCAGGACAAGAAGGTCATCGACGTGAAGGCCCCGGCCGTCATCGTATGCACCGGCGGATTCCTTGGCAACGACGAAATGATGCAGAAGCAGCTCGGCACGCACGTGAACCCCTTGGGCAACGTGCTGTCTATCGGCGAGGGCATCGACATGGTTACCGCCGCGGGCGGCCAGCTGTCCACGCAGTGGGGCATTGCCGGCAACGAATTCTCGGGCTCTAACCAAAACGCCGACGGCGTGTGGGGCAAAAACAACGCCGCCTTCTCCATTGGCATTTATGGCACCATGCTGGTGAATAACCAGGGCCGCCGCTTCGCCAACGAAGGCCGCTTCGCCAATTTGCCGTTGGCACTCGGCGGCGCAATTTCGCTGGTCGGTGGCCAATATTACGCCATTGTCGACCAGACTTACGTTGATGGCCTGAATGCAGGAACCGACGCATGGACTCTATGCGGATCTGATGCTGAAAACTGGCGCACCGGCTCTATGACCCTGAAAGGAAAGAGCCTCGAAAAGGTTCAGGAAAATATCGACGCCGCCGTGGCGGCAGGCTGGGCGTTTAAGGCAGACAGCATTGAGGAGCTTGCCAACGCAATCGACGCGCCTGATCTCGTCGAAACCGTGGACGAGTACAACGACTACTGCGCCGACGGCAAAGACGAGCAGTTCTACAAGCCCGCATGCTTCCTGCAATCCGTTGCCACCGCGCCGTTCTATGCCCTTCAGTACGAGCCCAGCGCTTGGGTAACCATCGGCGGCATTCGTACAAACGACCGTATGCAGGCCATCGACAACAAGGGCAAGGCCATCAAGGGCCTCTACGTTGCCGGCGCCGACAACGGCACTCTGATGAGCGCGCCCTATTGCGACTACGAGGGCTTCTCTCTCATGTGCGCTTATAACGGCGGACGCATGGCAGGCATGTACGCTTCCGAGGACATCGACGCGTAAGCCAACTTTACTCGCGGCCGCAGCTGCGAATACATGCGCCCAAAAAAGCACCTCCCAATTGCCCCTCCCAAAAAAGCAGGACGACCCAACGGCCGTCCTGCTTTTTCTTTCGAATACGAAGAGGTGGCGCACCTCTAGAACATCTCGCGCTTGTTGAATACGTAGAGCTGCTCGAATTCCGATTGGCTCTTCGTGAGGTAGATAATGCCCTCGATCACGCCGATGAGCCATACCACGCCCGCCGCAATGCCGATCGTGAGCAGGCTGCCCAAAATAGTCACGCCCAACATAATGAAGCCCGTGGTGTGATAGCCCAGATAGAACTTATGCACGCCGAACACGCCCAGGAAAATCGCGAGCAGGCCTGCAGCCACATGGTCTTTCGTATGCACGAGCGGCTGCTGATAGGGAACTTGATAGGCGCCTTGGCCTGGCGCGTAGTAGCCATTGCTTTGCGAATAGTACGCCGCCTGGCCCGGCTGCTGAGCATAAGGCTGCTGAGCAGCATAACCAGGCTGCGCGTAGGGCTGCTGCGGCTGGCCGGCAGGTTGCTGCGGCGCCGCACCTTGCTGCCCGTAAGGGACGCCATTGAAAACAGGAGGCGCCGGCTTGGGAGGCTGCGACGTAGGCATGAAATCAGCAACGGCCGCCGCGACATAGGCGGGATCGACCGGCTTGCCGTCGTCGTCGACGACCTTCTCAATCGGCGGGGTGTTCGGGAAAGCACTGGGAGCCTCTGGCGCAGCAGCCGGCACGTTGTGGGCAGGGGCGGGAACCGCTTCGACCTCAATGGCCTCCTTGGCGCCCTCAATGGGACCGGATGAGCAAGCGCTTTTTTCCTCAACGACGCCTTCCGCTTCCGCGCCGCCCTCTTCCTCGGTATTGTCTTGCGTTTGAATCGCGGGTTCAGCGACCTCGGCCGATGCGGCGGAAGCCGAAGCAGCCGAAGCAGAAGCATCGTCCTCGGCAGACGCGCCCTCGGCGGCCACCTCCACGCTCGTGGCCGCGGAAAGCTCCTCGAGGCGCTTGTTCATTTCTTCGATTTGACGCTTGAGCGCCTCAATTTCGGCAGCATGCGCAGCTGCCGAATCCTTCGCCTCTTCAGCCATGACCTCTCTCCTTTTTCAAAAACGGCGCATCGCGCACATTCGCGATGCCCGAAATGTGCTGGGGCCATACTATAACGAAAAAGGGCGACGGCCTTAAGCCGCCGCCCACCTGTTAAACGAGCGTTATGTTTTCGTAAGTTGCACGCGTCGCGCGGGCGATGTGGACCCTACTTCTCGGGAACTTTCGTCATAAGAACGAAGCCGACGATGAACAGCACGGCAATGCTGAGCACGCCGATAGAGGAATTACCGGTAATCTGGGTAAACACGCTCACGAGCAGCGTGCCAAGCACCGTTGCGTACTTGCCGAAAATATCGAAGAAGCCGTAGTACTCGTTGGCGTGCTCCTTCGGGATGAGCTTGCCAAACTCGCTGCGCGAAAGGGCCTGGATGCCGCCCTGGAACAAACCGACGCACACAGCGAGAACCCAGAATTCCGTGGCGGAGCGCAGGAAAAACGCCGCGAACAACGTGATGCAGAAGTACGCGAAAATCGCGATAAGCAGCATGCGCTTCGTGCCGACTTTGCCCGCCAGGCGGCCATATGCGATGGCCGAGGGGAACGCCACGAATTGCGTAACCAACAGCGCAAGCACAAGTTGGGTTGAGCCGATGCCCAAATCGGTGCCATAGCTCGTCGACATCGTGATAATGGTATGCACGCCGTCGATGTAGAAGAAGAACGCAAGCATGAACATGAACACGCGCTTGTCGGCGAAAATGCGCTTCGCCGTGGCCCACAGGCCCACGAGCGCGTCGCGGAACAGGTGCTCGGTGCGTTCCTTGTAATGCGTCTGGTGCACGTTCTTCAGCACGGGAATGCTGAAAACAACCCACCACACAGCGGTAATCACAAAGGAAATGCGAATAGCGTCAAGTTGGCCGAGGCCGAAGTTCTCGCCGAACAGCACAAGCACGAGGCAGATGATGAAGGGCACGCACGAACCAATGTAGCCCCACGCATAGCCTTGCGAAGACACCTCATCGTAGCGGTCTTCTGAATCGGTCGCGTCAATAAGGAAGGCGTCGTAGAACACGAGCGACGCGTTGAGCATGATGGTCGCCACCACGTACATCACCAAGAACACCATCGCGTTGCCCGGAACGCCCATGCATGCGAGCAGCACGGCTCCCGTGCCAATGGAGCCCACGAGCAAGCGCTTCTTGTTGCCCTTCAAGTCGGCGATGCTGCCCAAAAACGGCATGAGCAACGCGAGCAAAAGCGACGCCACCGTAGTTGCATAGCCCCAGGCCACCACAACAGAGCTGCCCGGGTCGGCAATCGCCGAAAAGTAAATGGGAATAAGGGTCGACGCCAGCAGCACGAATGCCGAGTTGCCAACATCGTAGACAATCCAGCTCTTCTCGCGCTTCGTCAGTTTCATTGCGGACATGCGTGCTTCCTTTTTTTCGTGGGAGGGACGCCCAAAATAACAACTTGCGTAAAGTTCTGGACGCTGCGGAAAAAACGCTCGAACGATTGTATATCATGGGGCCTACACTGGGGCGCGTGCATTGGCGGCTTAACGTCAATTCGCCGTAAAACGCCCCGCGCCACACTTCCGAAAGGGAGGCATCATGCCTGCAATTC
Organism: Slackia sp.; assembly: GCF_977041755.1. Classification (NCBI taxonomy): domain Bacteria; kingdom Bacillati; phylum Actinomycetota; class Coriobacteriia; order Eggerthellales; family Eggerthellaceae; genus Slackia; species Slackia sp. Next base: position 2,851 of record NZ_CDRRGL010000003.1, on the reverse strand, counting down.
TTACCCACGATTTCTTCGGCCAGGACGTCTATGCTGCGCATTCGCACATCATCGGCAAATCGATCGACGAGAAAGATGCGTTCTTGCTGGGCAACCAAGGCCCCGATCCGCTGTTCTACCTCGTTCTTTCACCGAACATGAAGGAATTCTTCGGACTGGGCAGCGTCATGCACCACGACACCCCCAGCAAGCTCATTGCCGCGCTGAAGGAAAGCCTGCAGGTGCTCGAGGAAGACGAAGCGCCCGTGGGTCGCGCCTATGCGCTGGGCTTTTTGTGCCACTATTCGCTCGACCGAGCCATGCACCCGCTTGTGTATTGCCAGCAATACGCCATTTGCGATGCGGGCGTCGACGGGCTCGACCGCAGCCAGGAAAGCGAAGTCCATGCCGAAATCGAACGCGAATACGACGAGATGGTGCTGTTCAGCAAGCTGGGGCGCACCATTCGCTCCTACCGCCCCTTCGAAGAGACGCTCCATGCGAGCGAGCGCACCCTGCAAACTATTGGGAAAATGTACGCCTTCGTGGCGATGAAGGCGTACCGCGCATTCCCGCCCGTCGACCTGTTCGTTTCTGCCGTGCACGATTTCCGCCGAGCACAGCGCTTGTTCTATTCGCCGAATGGCACTATGCAAAGCGCGCTCAATACCATTGAAACGCGCATTCTGAACAGGCAATTCTCGTTCTATAAATCCATGTCGCACCGCGACAACGCCACGCGCGTGAGCGACTTCGACAATCGCATGCGCCACCCCTGGGAAAACCCGTATACCCACGAAGTGAGCACGCAAAGCTTCTGGGACATTTTCGACGGCACGAAAGCCATCGCCTTCAGCACGATCGAGGCCTTCGATAAAGACGATTTCGACGAAGCCGCAGCGCGCACGCTCACGGGAAGCCTCAATTTCTCGGGCCAACCGGTGGAAGAATAGAACCGCGAAACAGAAAGGCCGCCCCAGGGGCGGCCTTGTTCGTTATTCGGCAGGCTTGAAGGTGTCGCGATCGGGCGCGAAACTCTGCATGGCCTTGATGGTGCGGTCGAACAGCTCGTCCAGCTCCCAACCGAGCATCTCGGCGCCCGAGCGAATCACATCGCGATTCACACCGGCGGCGAAACGCTTGTCCTTGAACTTCTTCTTCAGCGATTTCACCTCGAAGTCCATCACGCTCTTGCTGGGACGCATAATGACCGCCGCGCCAATGAGGCCCGTGAGCTCCTCGGCCGCGAACAGGATTTTCTCCATCTGCAGCTCCGGCTTGGGCAGGTCGGGATTGAAATCGCTCGTGTGGCTCTGAATCGCGCGAACGAGCTCGGGCGATCCTCCAGCAGCTTCGATGAGCGGCGTGGCATACAGCGTGTGCATCTCGGGCTCATCGTCGTGCTCTTCCCAGTCAAGATCGTGCAGAAGGCCAACAATGCCCCAGAATTCTTCATTCTCGGGATCGAATTCACGCGCGAAATACCGCATGGTCGCCTCAACCGTTTCGCCGTGCTCAATATGGAACGCGTCTTTGTTGTGCTCCTGCAGCAAATCGAATGCCGCTTCTCGCGTCATGCCAGCATCGAGTTTCGCCATAGTGTTGCCTCCTTATTCCTGCGCGCCGCACGGGCGACGCAAAACGAATTCGCCCTTGAGCAAAATGGCACCTGCAGCGTTTCTATCGCCCACCAAAGAGCGACCCCTAACGAAACGATGCAGGTGCCATTTTCGCCCCTCGCCCGGGGATGAGGGCAGGCAAATCTTCAATTAAGCCGAATTATAGGCAAAAAGTCCAGGTGGTGCTAGCGTTTGGCGCGATAAAGGTTCGCCATTTGCGCGCCGGAATCGGCATGGCATTCCTCGACTTCGACAAGGCCAAGCTTGCGCAAGCGGAAAATCGCCCTGTCAACGGTTTGCACGCTACAGCCCGCCTGCTTAGCAAGCTCTTTTTTCGAGCAGCGCACGCCATCGGACAGCGTCGTTTCCGCTGAAATGTAGCCTAGAATTCTTTTTTGAGCGGAGCTCAAACGAACTCCTTGGGATTCGGTCTCGCCACGCAACGAAGCCGACCTCCCTTCATAATCTCTTGTTTCTCCCCCTATGCCGCGCCCTGCTCAAGCAGCGGCGGCATAGACTTTCCTAATTGCAAGCAGCGCGCTCATGCGATTCAGTATTCGAAACAATCCCCCGCATTGAAACGATTCTGTTTACATGCTGAAAAGGCGCTGAAGCACTGATGGTGCACAGTGAACAGCCGCGACCCCCCCCCCATGCAATAACGAACGCAGAGAGCACTTATCAATCGAAGAATTATACTAAACGCCCCACGAATGATTGTCTATGATTTTCACCGAAAGACGAAGCTCGGCGATAAATAACTTACAGGACAATTCCGAATGCGCCAACAACAAAGCCGAACGCCGCGCCACACGCAATGAGACCTGCGGCAATAAGGAAATTCTCGCGCATAGGACGGTTCGCGCGGAACAGCACGAGCAAGCCAACGCCGGCGCTCACCAGCAAGCCCGCGAGCATAGCCCCCGAGGAAAGGGCGCCCTCGAGATATAGCTCCGTAATAACGACAGACGCGGCGCAGTTGGGAATAAGGCCCACGATCGCCGACACCACGACCGAAAGGCTCGAATTGGCAGAGATGAACGCAGCGAGCGCATCTTCGCCAACGCCGTCGATAACGACCTCGAGCGCAAGCGAAACCAAGAATATGAACAACGCGACCTGCAGCGTATGCACAAGGGAGCTTTTCGCGATAGCCGCGAAGCCATGCGCATGCCCATGCGTGTGGCCGTGGTCGTGACTGTGGCCATGGGCGTCATCGTGGGCGTGCTCGTGCTCGCGGGCATGATCATGGC